>JAIENF010000500.1 GCA_019751575.1 Burkholderiales bacterium | reverse complement strand
TACCTGCTGGAGGTGCTGGTGTCGCTGATGGTGCTCGCCGGCGCAGGGTTCACGCTGGTCGGGTCGATCGGCCTGCTGAGGCTGGACGACGTGTTCCAGCGCATGCATGCGCCGACCAAGGCGACCACGCTCGGCGTGGGCCTGATCCTTTTCGCTTCTTCGCTCGCTGCCTGGATGACCCAGCGCGAAGTCAGCCTGCACGAGGTGCTGGTGGTGTTGCTCCTGTTCGTCAGCGCGCCGGTCTCGGCCTACATGGTCGCCCGCGTCGCGTTGCAGCAGCGCGCGCGCGAGCGCGAAGGCGGGGAAGGTGGTGAAGGCGATGCGCCCCGGCTGCCGCCGTCCGTCGACCGGTAGCCCGACGGCCACCGGGCTGCCGGGCCGCTAGATCGACAGGCCCTGCTGGCGCAGCAGCTTCGCCACCACGCCCATCAGCAGGTCGGACGTGTCCATCTCGAGCAGCCGCTGGCGCGCAGGGGATTCCAGCGGGAGGAATTCCGCCAGGCGGTAGGCGACCCAGGACGCGTCGTCGTAGCGCGGGGGAGACGGCAGCTTGTCTTCGCCGATCTTCTCGACGATCACCTTCAGCATGTCGACGCAGCGCTCGAACTCCGGTGGCCGCGGCGAATCTTCCGGCATCGGCAGCGGCTCGACCTCGCCGACCAGCAGGCCGGACCGCTCGACGCGCGTCGGCCCGAGTCGGAACCGCCCGGTGCCTTCGCTGATGATCAGGAAGATGCCCAGCTGCGGCATGTCCCACTCGCGTATGCGCGCGATGCAGCCGATGCCCGAGGGGACGGCGGGGGCACCGACTTCCTTGCCTTCACGGATCAGGCATACGCCGATCGGCGTGCCGTCGCGCACGCAGGCCTTGGTCATTTCAAGGTAGCGCTGCTCGAAGATCTTCAGTGGCAGCACTCCGCCCGGGAACAGCACCGTACCGAGCGGGAAGATCGGCATTTCCATCAGGGACCCTGTCTGCCTTGCGGGCGTGGCGTTTCCCGTGCGGGCTCGCGCACGCCCTCGCGCGCGGCATCACGGGCCGGGTCTCGCGACTCGGTACGCAGGCGCGTCACGGACGCCTCGAGCTCTTCTACCTCGACTCGGATGCGGTCAAGTTCGCGACGGCGATTGTCCAGCCGTTCCTGGGTCGTCTTGAGCCGTTCCTCGGCCGCACGATGGCCGGCCACCAGGGGGCACATCGCGCGCCAGAGTGCATCGCCGACGGTGTCTGGGATGACTGCCGCCGCTTCCGGCGCGGCATGGTTCACCTGCTCGACGATGGTGCCGTCGGCCGCGCGGAAGACGTGCGCATGCACGCGCATCGTATGGTCGTCGCAGTTGATCTGTTCCCGGAACAGCGCCGAACCCACCTGGAACGACTTGAAGGCCTGCGGCGCCGCGAAGTTGACCCGCCGCCAGAACGTGATCTCGCTGCCCGCGAACACGAGCTTCTCCTTGTCGTACCAGAGCTCGTCGGCGCCGGGTGCCTTGATCCGCACCCAGCTGCTGTCGGGCTTGCCGGTGGCCGTCGGCGGTGCGGGTGGCGGGATCGCCTGCGCGGCGCACCACGAGGGCACCAGGAACAAGGACATCAACAGGGCGGGCGCGCGGCTCACGGCAGTTCCCGATGCCGCTTGAGTACCCGTGCACTGCCCTGGAATGCACGCGCCAGCTGTTCGACCAGGTAGACCGAGCGGTGCTGACCGCCGGTGCACCCGACCGCGACGGTCAGGTAGCTGCGGTTGTCGCCGACGTACGACGGGAGCCAGTCGGCGACGAAGCGGTGCACATGGGCGAGCATCCGGCCGACCTCGGGCTCGGCCTCGAGGAAGGCGACGACCTCGGGATCGCGGCCGGTCAGCGGGCGCAGGCGAGGATCGTAGTGCGGGTTGGGCAGGCAGCGCACGTCGAACACCAGGTCTGCGTCCCTCGGCAACCCGTGCTTGAACGCGAACGACTCGAACAGCAGGGTCAGTTGCGAGCGGTCGATGCCGATCACTTCCAGCACCCGCTCGCGCAGCGCATTGGCGGACAGGCGGGAGGTATCTATCCGATGGCTGAGTTCGCCCACGCCCTCGAGCATCTCGCGCTCGCGTTCGATGCATTCCTCGAGCGTGCGCGATCCGTCGGACAGCGGGTGGCGGCGGCGCGTCTCGGAGAAACGCTTGACCAGCGTCTCGTCGTTCGCCTCCAGGTAGATCACCCGCACGTCGTGTCCCGCGCCCTTCAGCTTCGCCACCTCCGCCGGCAGGGAGCCCAGGGTATCGCCGCTGCGGACATCGATGCCGATCGCCGCACGCTGCTGGCCATTCGCCGTGAGGTCGGCGATCAGGGGCTGCAGCACGCTCACCGGGAGGTTGTCCACGCAGTACAGCCCGTGGTCTTCCAGCACGTGCAATGCCACGCTCTTGCCCGAGCCCGACAGGCCCGTGACGAGCGTGATCTGCATGGTGGGCGCCCCTGCCGGGGCCGGGTGCAGGGTCAACGGGGAGCCTCGGATGCAGACATCAGCGCTTCCTGGCGGCGCATGAATTCCTGGGTGCTGTCGAAGCCCCGCAGTTCGAGCACGAAGTTCCGGACGGCGGCCTCGGTCAGCACGGCCAGGTTGCGGCCGGCCGCCACGGGAAGGATCACCTTGCGCACCGGCACGCCGAGCACGGTCGCATTCTCCGGACGCAGCGGCAGTCGATCGAGCCCGGCCATCTGCTCGGCGCTCGCGCGCTGCAGTTCGACGATCAGCTTGAGGTTCTTCTTGATGCGTATGGCGGTCTCGCCGAAGATCGTCCGGATGTTCAGCATGCCCAGGCCGCGCACCTCGAGGAAGTCCTTCAGCAGGGCAGGGCAGCGTCCCTCGATGATGTTCGGCGCGATGCGGAACAGTTCGACGACGTCGTCGGCGATCAGCCCGTGCCCGCGGCTGATCAGCTCGAGCGCGAGCTCGCTCTTTCCCACGCCGCTCTGGCCGGTGATCATCACGCCGACGTCGAGCACGTCGAGCAGCACGCCGTGCACCTCGCTGTACTCGGCCAGCGCCCGGGCAAGGTAGGGACGCAGGATCCACATCACCTGGATGCTGCTGATCGGCGTCGACAGCACCGGCACCGGGCGCGCATCGGCCAGCGCGAGGATCCGCTCTGGAACCGGTTCGCCGTCGGACACGATCAGGCAGGCGAGATCGCTGGCGACGAGCTTGTCGAGCACCTGGCCGGCCCCCTGCGGTCCGAGCTCGTCGAGGTGCCGGATCTCGGTCGGCGACAGGACCTGGATCCAGTTCGGATGGATCACGTTCAGGTGCCCGATCAGCCCCTGGGCCGATGCGTTTATGCGTTCGCTGTCCAGCCAGTTGTCTGGCGACGCACGTCCCCCCGCCCAGGAGAGCTGGAGCTTGTCGCGGGTGTCTTCAAACAGCTGCGTCGTGCTGACCCGTGGCATTCGGTGACCATTGGGTGAACAGGTTGTGGGCAGCGTCGGCCGTGCCTGCACCGGCGAGCCGTTCGCGCATGCCGCGGTCGCCGAACATCTGTGCCAGCTGGGCCAGGATCTCGAGGTGCAGGTCGGTCGCGCGCTCGGGCACCAGCAACGCGAAGATCAGCGACACCGGCTGCCCGTCCGGCGCATCGAACGGGATCGGCGCCTGGGTGCGCACGAACACGCCGATCGCATCGCGAAGGCCCTTGATGCGCCCGTGCGGGATCGCCACCCCCTGGCCGAGGCCGGTGGAGCCGAGGCGCTCGCGCGCGAACAGGCTGTCGAAAACGGTGCTGCGGGCCACCCGGTGGTGGTTCTCCACCAGCAGCCCCACCTGCTCGAAGACCCGTTTCTTGCTGCCCAGGTCGGCATCGACGAGCACGTTGGCTGCGGGCAGCAGGGTTGCGATGAGGTTGGTTTCAGTGGGCATGCTGCGGCTGTATCCGGAGGAGCGGGCCTTGGCGGCCCGCGGTGGGCCTATTCGTCGTCAGCGGGGACCGGCGTCGCGCCGCGGTGGTCCTGCTGCTTCTCCTTGTGCCGGATGACCGACCGGTCGAGCTTGTCGACCAGGCCGTCGATCGCGGCGTACATGTTGTGGTCTTCGCTCTCCGCGAAGATATCCTTGCCGCGGACGCGGACGGTGGCCTCGACCTTCTGCTTGAGCTTGTCGATAGACAGGATCACGTTGATGTCGATCACGTGGTCGAAGTGCCGGGTGACGCGTTCGAGCTTGCCGTTCACGTAGTCGCGTATCGCGGCAGTGACTTCCACGTGGTGGCCGGTTATCTGGATGTTCATGCGCTCCCCCTGTCGTGTGATTCACGTCTGGCATCCCGGAGGCTGGCGCCCCCGGCGTGCGCCGTCAGATCGTCTTCCGCAGGTTCACCGGAAGGATCTGCAGGGATTCGCGGTACTTGGCGATGGTACGCCGGGCCACCACGATCCCCTGTTGCCCAAGGATATCCGCGATCTGGCTGTCCGACAGCGGTTTGCGCGTGTCTTCCGAACCGACGAGCTGCCGGATGAGGGCGCGGATGGCCGTCGCCGAACAGGAGCCGCCGCTTTCGGTGGACACATGGCTGCCGAAGAAATACTTGAGCTCGAAGATGCCGCGCGGGGTCAGCATGAACTTCTGCGTGGTCACCCGTGACACCGTCGACTCGTGCAGGTCGAGCACTTCGGCGATCTCGCGCAGCACCAACGGGCGCATGGCGACCTCGCCATGCTCGAAGAACTGGCGCTGCCGGTCGACGATCGCCTGCGACACCCGCTGGATCGTCTCGAACCGCTGCTGCACGTTCTTGATCAGCCACTTCGCCTCCTGCAGCTGGCTCGCCAGCTGGCTGTGCGAGGCGTCCCTGTTCCGGCGCAGGATCTCCGCGTACATGCGGTTGATGCGCAGCTTCGGCATCGCGTCCGGGTTGAGCGACGAGACCCAGGCGCCCTTGGTCTTCTTCACCACCACGTCCGGGATGACGTAGCGCGTGTCGATCGTGGCGAACGGCGTGCCCGGGCGCGGATTGAGCTTCCCGATGAGTTCCTGCACGCCGCGCAGGCGGTCCTCGTCGCAGCGCAGCGTGCGCCGCAGCCGGGTGAAGTCGCGGGCGGCGAGCGCGGCGAGATGGTCCTGCACCACGATCAGCGCCTCGGTGCGGCAGGGCACGGTCGGGGGCATCGCCTGCAACTGCAGGCCGAGGCATTCGCCGAGGGTCCGGGCACCGACTCCCAGCGGGTCGAAGTGCTGCAGGTGCTTGAGTGCGATCTCGAGCTCTTCGATCTCGATCATCGCCTCTTCCGGGAGGATGGTCGCGATCTCGGACAGGTCCTGCGAAAGGTAGCCGTCCTCGTCGAGTGCCTCGATGAGCAGCTCGATGATCACCTTGTCGCGCTCCGGCAACGGCGTCAGCGACAGCTGGCCCAGCAGGTGCTCGCGCAGCGTCGGCGAACTGGCGACCTGCTGCGAGTATTCGCTGTCTTCGTCGGTGTCGCGCGCGCCGAAGCTGCCCTCGTCCGACGACCAGTTCGAGTCGGTCTGCCCGTCGAACTCGAAGCCGTCGCCATGCTCGGCCGACTGGTCGGTCGGGCGGTCGTCGTTGCGCGCCTCGGCTTCAGGCTCGGCAACCGTGGCGCCCGGCTGCTCCCCGGCCTGCATTCCGGCCGGCAGCGGCTCCAGGCCCGGGTCGCCGTCGTCCTCCCGCTCGAGCAGCGGGTTTTCCTGCAGGAAGCGCTCGAGCTCCTGGTTGAGGTCGAGCGTGGACAGCTGCAACAGGCGGATCGACTGCTGCAGCTGGGGCGTGAGCGTCAGGTGCTGGGACAACCGCAGCTGCAGGGCGTTCTTCATCGCTTGCGACCGCCGTGCCGGTGCTGCTCATCGCACCGGATGGCGGCTGGGGTGCATGTGCAACGTGTGTGGGGGCGGTGGACGCTCGGGATCATGGCTGACTTCGCGCGGGGCCGAACTACAGCCGGAAGTGCTCCCCGAGGTAGACCTTTCGAACGTTTTCATTATAGACGATTTCCTCGGGCTTTCCGGAAGCAAGCACGGTGCCATCGTTGATGATGTAGGCACGGTCGCAGATGCCCAGCGTCTCGCGCACGTTGTGGTCGGTGATCAGTACGCCGATGCCCTTCTCGCGCAGGAAGCCGATGATCTTCTGGATGTCGATCACCGCGATGGGATCGACGCCGGCGAACGGCTCGTCGAGCAGGATGAAGCGGGGATCGGTCGCCAGCGCACGCGCGATCTCGCAGCGGCGCCGCTCGCCGCCCGACAGGCTGATCGACGGATTCCCCGCGAGGTGCGAGATGTGCAACTCCTCGAGCAGCTCGGCGAGCCGGGTCTCGACGTCGGCCGGGGACAGGTCGCGCAACTGCAGGACGGCGCGCACGTTGTCCGCGACGGACAGGCGCCGGAAGATCGAGGCTTCCTGCGGCAGGTACGAGAGACCGAGGCGCGCGCGCCGGTGCATGGCCAGCCGGGTCAGCCGCTCGTCATCGATGAAGATGTCGCCGGCGTCGACCGCGACCAGCCCCACGATCATGTAGAAGCAGG
>JAIENF010000736.1 GCA_019751575.1 Burkholderiales bacterium | reverse complement strand
CGCGCGGGACCTTCGCATCGGCCCCGGCATGCTCGCGACGGTACTCGTCGAGCAACCGGGTCTCGCTTTCGTTGAGGCGGCGCCGCTCGATCAGGTCGGGGCGACGCTGCCAGGTGCGGCCGAGGGACTGCTTGAGGCGCCAGCGCGAGATCGCAGCATGGTCGCCCGACAACAGCACGGCCGGTACGGAAACACCTTCGTAGACTTCGGGGCGGGTGTAGTGCGGGCAGTCGAGCAGCCCGTCGACGAACGATTCCTGGCGCGCCGAGTCGGCATCGCCGAGGCTGCCGGGCAACTGCCGGATCACCGCGTCCATCAGCATCATGATCGGCAGTTCGCCGCCCGAGACGACGAAGTCTCCGATCGAGATCTCGTCGTCGACCATGCGCTCGATCACGCGCTCGTCGACGCCCTCATAGCGGCCGCCGAACAGCACCAGTCCGGACTCGCCGGACAGCTCCATCACCTTGCGGTGGCTCAGCGGCGCACCCTGCGGGGTCAGGTGGATCACCCGCGAACGGCGCACGCCCGTGCTGCGCTGGCGGTCGCGCGCCGCATCCAGCGCGGCCTCGAGCGGCGCGGCCATCATCACCATGCCCGGACCGCCGCCATACGGACGATCGTCGATGGTGCGGTAGTTGTCATGGGCGAAATCGCGCGGATTCCAGCAGATCAGCTGGTAGCGGCGTTCCTCGCGTGCACGCCGGGTGATGCCCGATTCCGTCAGGGCATCGAACATGTCCGGGAACAGCGTGATGGCATCGAGTTGCAGCATCGGACTAAACCGGTTCTTCCCAATCCACGACGACCTGCTTCTTCGCGAGGTCGACTTCACCGACATGCCGTTCGACGAACGGCACCAGGACCTGCAACGGCTTGCCCGCGGGCGTGCGGCCCGGGGTATCGATCACCAGCACATCGTGCGCGCCCGCCTCGAGCAGGCCGCTGACCACGCCGAACTTGCGTCCCGACGGGTCGACTGCATCCAGCCCGATCAGGTCTTCCCAGTAGAACTCGTCGTCTTCCGGCGGCGGCAGGTCATCGCGCAGCAGGCCGATCTCGATGCCGTTCGCCTGTGCAGCCTGGTCGCGATCGTCGATCCCGTCCAGCTGCGCGATCAATCCACTGCCGTGTCCCTGCGCCTCGATCACCTCGACCTCGCGCCATTCGCTGCCGGCCAGCGCCGGCCTCGACGATCGGACCGCCGTGCCCGCCTTCGCGCCCGGCGTCCTGCCTGCACCCGGCCGCTGCAGGGTCGCTGCGGCAGCCTGCGGTGCGCTGCGGATCCACCAGCGTTCATGGTCCAGCAGCGTGTCGGGATCGGACGAGTAGGTCTGCACCCGCACCCATCCCTGCACGCCGAAGGGGGCGCCGATGCGCCCCATCACGACCCAACGGGTGTCGGCACCCTCGCCGGCCGGCCGCGCACTCATGGGCGACCCTGCCCGGTCAGTCGACTCAGGCGGCGGCCGGTGCTGCGGCCACGGCCGGCAGCGCGCGGAACTTCTTCGTCAGCCGGACCACCGTGTCCGACGGCTGCGCGCCGTTCGACGTCCAGTGCTCGAACCGGTCGAGCGCGACCCGCAGGCCCTCTTCCTTGCCCGACGCCTTCGGGTTGTAGAAGCCGATGCGCTCGATGAACTTGCCATCGCGCGGGCGACGCGAATCGGCCACGACGATGTTGTAGAACGGGCGATTCTTCGAACCACCGCGCGAAAGACGGATGACTACCATGGTGACTTGGCCTTCGAAAGTGAAGAAAAGGACTTTCAGGGCCGGAACCCTCGTACCGGGATTCCGCTGAAAAGCCGCGCAGAATACCGGATACGCGCCCGGAATGCAAAACGGGCGTCCTGCATTCCCTGCGTGAATCCGCCGCGGCCGGCCGGCCGTAACATGGGACATGATGAAACCTGAATACGATCTGTGCGTGATCGGCGGCGGTGCCGCCGGCCTGGTGGTGGCGGCCGGCGGCGCAGGACTGGGTGCCAAGGTGCTGCTGGTCGAGAAGCACCGGCTGGGCGGCGACTGCCTGTACTACGGATGCGTCCCGAGCAAGACCCTGCTCAAGAGCGCGAAGGTCTTCCACCAGCGGCAGGCGTCCGTGGCGGCGCTCCATGGACTCCCTGACGCGGCGGCCACCGCGCCGGCGTCGATCCCCGACGTCATGCGCCGGGTGCAGCAGGTGATCACCGGCATCGAACCGCATGACAGTCCCGAACGGTTCCGGTCACTGGGCGTCGAGGTGCTGCTCGAGGGTGGCCGGTTCATCGACCCGCGCACCTTCGAAACCGCCGGGCGACGGATCACCGCGCGCAGGTTCGTTCTGGCCACCGGATCGCGACCCGTGCTGCCGCCGATCCCGGGCCTGGACAGCGTGCCCTGCCTGACCAACGAAACCGTTTTCTCGCTCGATGAAGCCGTGCCTTCGCTGCTGGTGATCGGCGCCGGCCCGATCGGCTGCGAACTGGCCCAGGCCTTTGCCCGGCTGGGCACCCGGGTCACCGTGATCGCCCGCGAGCCGCGCGTCCTGATGCGCGAGGACGCCGATGCCGCCGCGGTGGTGCAGGCCTCGCTGGCACGCGACGGCATCGTCTTCGAGCTCGGTGCGACGCCGACACACGTCTCGGGACCGGCCGGACGGATCGTGACCACCTTCCAGCGCGCCGACGGCAGCAGCGGCAGCATCGAGTCGACCCACCTGCTGGTGGCCGCCGGACGCGCGGTCAACACCGAGGGGCTCGGGCTGGCCGAGGCCGGCGTCGAGGTGGTCTCGGGCCGCATCACCAACGACGACCGGCTGCGCACCACCAACCCGGACATCTTCGTCGCGGGCGACGCCGCGGGCCGCCAGCAGTTCACCCATGTCGCCGAACACCATGCCGGCATCGTGCTGCGCAATGCCCTGTTCCACCTGCCGGCCCGGGTCGAGTCGCGGGTGGTGCCCTGGTGCACCTTCACCGAACCGGAGATCGCGCGCGTGGGCCTGTCCGAGGCCGAGGCGAAGGCCGGGGGGCTGTCGTTCGAAAGCTATCGTTTCGACTTCGCCGAACTCGACCGCGCACGGGCCGAGGGCGAGACCGACGGCTTCGCGCGCATCCTCACCGACCGCAAGGGGCGGCTGCTCGGCGCCACGCTGGTCGGTGCGCATGCCGGCGAGGCGATCGCGGAATACGCGCTGGCGATGGCGAAGAAGATGAAGGCCTCCGACATCTCCGGCGTGATCCATGTCTATCCGACGTTCGCGCAGATCAACCGCCGGGTCGCCGACCAGCGGCTCAAGGCGTCGCTGACGCCGACCGTGAAGCGCTGGATACGTCGGCTGTTCGGACTGCGGGGCCCGCAATGACCGGCCGCGATACCTGGATCAAGCTGGGGCTGGTGCTGCTGTTCGCCGGCGGCATCGCCGCCTTCTTCACGCTGGACGGGCCGAAGTACCTGTCGCTCGACACGATCAAGGACAACCGCGACCAGCTGCTCGCGCTGACCGAGCGCCACTACCTCGCGGCCGTGCTCGTCGCGTTCACGGTCTATGTCGTCGCCACGGCGCTCAGCCTGCCCGGCGCGGTGCTGCTGTCGCTGACCGTCGGGCTGCTGTTCGGCCGCTGGATCGGCGCGGCGATCATCGTCGTCGCGGCCACCGTGGGCGCGACCTGCGCGTTCCTGGCGGCGCGCTACCTGTTCGCCGGGTTCGCGCGGCGCAAGCTCGGCCTGGACGCCCCGGCCGCGACGCCCGGCCTCGCGGCGAGGATCAACCAGGGCTTCAGCGACAATGCCTTCAACTACCTGCTCTTCCTGCGGCTGGTGCCGCTGTTCCCGTTCATGCTGGTCAACCTGGCGCCCGCCTTCACCAACGTGGGCGTGCGCACCTTCATCATCGCCACCGCGATCGGCATCCTTCCCGGCGTGTTCGTGTTCGCCAACCTCGGCCAGTCGCTCGGGCGCATCGAGTCGACGGCGGAACTGGTGTCGCCGGCCACGCTGGGCGCCTTCGCACTGCTCGGACTGTTCGCGCTGGTGCCGATACTGATCCGCAAGCTGCGCGGCGGCGCTGCGCGCAGCGCCGGCGCCTGATCTTCCCTACTGCAGGATCCAGACGATGCATCCAACCTTGCCGCGCCTCGAACCCGTCGATTTCCCGCCCCTGTCGCGCGGCGTGCCCGACACGCTCCAGGTCAACCTCGGCTACCTGTGCAACCAGCAGTGCCTGCACTGCCATGTCGCGGCCAGCCCGAGCCGCACCGAGCTGATGACCCGCGAGACCATCGACCAGGTCATCGCCTACCTCGACGCATCGGCGATCTCGACGATCGACCTGACCGGCGGCGCACCGGAGATGAACCCGCACTTCCGCGAACTGGTGCGTGCCGCGCGCGCGCGCGACGTGCGGGTGATCGACCGCTGCAACCTGACCATCCTGCTCGAGCCGGGATACGAAGACCTCGCGGACTTCCTGGCCGAACAGTCGGTCGAGATCACCGCGTCGCTGCCCTGCTACCTCGAGGACAACGTGGACCAGCAGCGCGGCAAGGGCGTGCATGCGCGCAGCATCGAGGCCTTGCGCCGGCTCAATGCACTGGGCTACGGGCGCGAGGACAGCGGCCGCGTGCTCAACCTGGTCTACAACCCGCTCGGCCCCTCGCTGCCGCCGGCGCAGGGCCCGCTCGAAGCGGCCTACAAGGATGAACTGGCCACCCGCTACGGCATCGTGTTCAACCGGCTGTTCGCACTGGCCAACATGCCGATCCAGCGCTTCGGCAGCACGCTGATCTCGAAGGGCACCTTCGACGGGTACATCGAACTGCTGCGCTCGGCGCACCGGCCCGAGAACCTCGAAGGGGTGATGTGCCGCACGCTGGTCAGCGTCGACTGGCAGGGCCATGTGTACGACTGCGACTTCAACCAGATGCTCGGTCTCGGGTTGCCGCTGCCGGCGACGACCGCGGCAGGCCGGCGCGCGCACCTGTCCGACCTTCTCGGGCGCAACCTGGCCGGGCTCCCGATCGAGGTGCGCAACCATTGCTACGGCTGCACCGCCGGGCAGGGGTCCAGCTGTGGCGGGTCGCTGGCGTCGGCGTCGACCCCGGTCGCGACCGGCCTCGCCGCCATGTCCGTGGTCGCGCGCTGAGCGCGGTGCGCGATGGCTGCTCCCGTGCTGTCGATCGTGATGCCGGTGCTCGATGAAGGCGCGCGCATCGCCGGAGCGATCGATGCCCTGGCGCCCCTGCTCGCACGCGGGGCGGAACTGATCGTGGTCGACGGCGGCAGCACCGATGACACGCCTGCGCGTGCCCGCGCCGCCGGCGCGACGGTGATCGATGCACCGCGCTCGCGGGCCGCGCAGATGAATGCCGGCGCGGCCGCCGCGCGCGGCGGCTCCCTGCTGTTCCTGCATGCCGACACGCGACTGCCGGCCGGGGCAGACCGCCTGATCGCGGATGCACTGGGCGACCATGCGTGGGGCCGCTTCGATGTGCGGATCGAGGGCCGGCACCCGATGTTGCGGGTGGTCGCGGCGATGATGAACCTGCGCTCGCGCATCACCGGCATCGCCACCGGCGACCAGTCGATGTTCGTCACGCGCCTGGCGTTCGAACAGGCCGGTCGCTTCCCCCAGCAGCCGTTGATGGAAGACATAGAACTGTCCGTGCGCCTGCGCCGCATCGGCAGGCCCGCCTGCCTCGGTGCAACTGTCGCGACCTCCGGCCGTCGCTGGGAACGCGACGGTGCGTGGCGCACCATCGTCCTGATGTGGCGGCTGCGTTTCGACTACTGGCGCGGGGCGGCGCCGGCAGACCTGCACCGGCGCTATTACGGTCCTCCGCGATGACACGGGTACTGCAGGTGTTCGCCCGCGCACCGGTGCCAGGCCAGTCCAAGACCCGGCTGGCACCGATGCTTGGCAAGGTGGGCGCTTCCGAGCTGCATGCCCGGCTGGTGCTGCGGCTGCTGGCCCTGGTGACCGAAGCGCTGCCCGGGCTCGGCAACCCACGGGTCGAACTCTGGTGTGCGCCGGACCCGGAACACCCTTTCTTCGACACGTGTGCGCGCCGCCATCCACTGCAGCTGCGTGCACAGCGCGGCGACGACCTCGGCCACCGGATGTACCACGCGCTGGACGACGCCCTCCGGAAGCAGGACCGACCGGTGCTGGTCGGCACCGACTGCCTGTCGATCACGGTCGAGGCATTGTCGGCCGCCTTCGATGCGATCGACCCCGCGCCCGGGGCGGATGCGTCGGGCGCATCGGACATCGTG
Source organism: Burkholderiales bacterium (assembly GCA_019751575.1). Classification (GTDB taxonomy): domain Bacteria; phylum Pseudomonadota; class Gammaproteobacteria; order Burkholderiales; family CAIKXV01; genus CAIKXV01. The sequence continues at coordinate 253 of JAIENF010000736.1, read as the reverse complement.
CTGCTGCCCACCGAGGATGGCGGATATGCACTTATCGGCGCCGCCCGGAACGACCGCTCGCTGTTCGACGCCATGGAATGGAGTACCGACACCGTGTATGCGCAGACCCGCCTGCGCATGGACCGCCTCGGCTGGCGGCTGCATGCGTTGCCCGTCGGCTGGGACGTCGACCGGCCGGAAGACCTCGACCGGCTGCGCGCCATCGCACCGGAACTGTTCGACACACTGGATATCCGATGACCCCGCCCGACCC
>JAIENF010000215.1 GCA_019751575.1 Burkholderiales bacterium | reverse complement strand
CGCGGTCGCCGGACGGAACGCTCGCGGCCTCGAGCGGCGAGACCGACCTGTTCATCACCCCCGGCTTCCGCTTCCGCGTGGTCGACCGGATGATCACCAACTTCCACCTGCCGAAGTCGACGCTGCTGATGCTGGTGTCCGCGTTCGCCGGCGTCGAACCGATCCGGCGGGCGTACCGCCATGCGGTCGAACAGCGCTATCGCTTCTTCAGCTACGGCGATGCGATGCTGCTGTCGCGCGCGGTGCCCGGTGCGCTTCCCCCTGGCCTGATACACCCCCGCCCATGACCCGCGCCATTGCCCACCCGCGCACCCGCTACCCCTGGTTCGTCGACATCCCGACCCGGTTCGCGGACAACGACCAGTACGCGCACATGAACAACGCGGTCTATTTCGCCTTCTTCGATACCGCGATCTCGCTGCTGCTCGCGCGCGAGGTGGGCTACGACTTCGGCGGCGACCGCTTCGATGCGGTGGTCGAGAACCAGTGCACCTACCTGCGCTCGATCCGCTTCCCGGAGGTGGTCACCGCTGGCGTCGGGGTCGGGCATGTGGGACGCTCCAGCGCGCGCTTCGAGGTCGGCCTGTTCGTCGGCGATGAACCCGACGCGCGTGCCCAGGGCTGGTTCATGCAGGTGCGCTGCGCGCGCGCCAGCGGCCGCCCGGTGGAACTGGAAGCGGAATGGCGCGCCGCGTTCGAGCGGCTGCGGGTGATCGAATGAACGGAACGGATCCACGGATGAGTGCAGCGGCGGGAGCAGCAATACGGGTGGCGGCATGGGCCTGACCTTCGAAGTAGAGGCCACCGATGGCGCAGCCCGGCTGGGCCGGTTGACGCTGCCCCACGGCACGGTCGACACCCCGGCCTTCATGCCGGTGGGCACCTACGGCACGGTGAAGGCGATGGCGCCGCGCGAGATCGTCGAGATCGGCGCGCAGATCGTGCTCAGCAACACCTTCCACCTGTGGCTGCGCCCGGGGCTGGACGTGATCGGCGACCATGGCGGGCTGCACCGGTTCATGCATTGGGACGGGCCGATCCTCACCGACTCGGGCGGCTTCCAGGTCTACAGCCTGGGCGAGATGCGCAAGATCACGGAGGAGGGCGTGAAGTTCCGCTCGCCGGTGAACGGCGATCCCTGTTTCCTGACCCCTGAAGTGTCGATGCAGATCCAGAAGGTGCTGGATTCGGACATCGTGATGTGCTTCGACGACTGCACCGCGTTCCCGGCGACCGAGGCGCAGGCGGCGCTGTCGATGGAGATGTCGCTGCGCTGGGCCGAGCGCTGCCGCCGCGAGCACCGCGAGGTGCTGGGCAACACCAACGCGCTGTTCGGCATCGTCCAGGGCGGCATGCACGAGCACCTGCGCGACCAGTCGCTGGACGCGCTGGCCCGGCTCGACTTCGATGGCTATGCGATCGGCGGCCTGTCGGTCGGCGAGCCGAAGGAGGACATGATGCGCATCCTGCGCCATGTCGCGCCGAAGCTGCCGGCCGACCGCCCGCGCTACCTGATGGGCGTGGGCACGCCGTCGGACATCATCGAGGCGGTGCGCCGCGGCGTGGACATGTTCGACTGCGTGCTGCCGACACGCAATGCGCGCAACGGCTGGCTGTACACCCGGCAGGGCACGGTGAAGCTGCGCAACGCGCAGTACCAGCGCGACCTGCGCCCGGTGGACGAGACCTGCGACTGCTATACCTGCCGCCATTTCACCCGCGCCTACCTGCACCACCTGCAGCGCGCGAACGAGATTCTCGGGGCGCACCTGAACACGCTGCACAACCTGCATGCCTACCAGGTGCTGCTGCGCGAACTGCGCGCGGCGATCGCCGGGGGGCGGCTGGAGACCTTCCGTTGGGGCGAACCGCTGACCAGCGACGAAGGATGATAAAATCAAAGGCTTACGAAGCAAACAAACAGAGGAGTACCAAGGGTGCTGATCAGCAACGCGTGGGCGCAAGACGCCGCCGGTACCGGCCAGATGGATATCCTGAGCCTGATGCCGATCATCCTGATGTTCGTGGTGCTGTATTTCCTGTTGATCCGTCCGCAGCTCAAGCGCGCCAAGGAGCATCGTTCGATGGTCGCCGCGCTGTCCAAGGGTGACGAGATCGTCACTGGCGGCGGCGAACTCGGCAAGATCGTCAAGGTGGGTGACAACTACCTGACAGTAGAGCTCGCGCCGGGCGTGGAGATCCTGATGCAGAAGCCGGCCGTGCAGACCGTGCTGCCGAAGGGAACGATCAAGGCCGCGCACGACAGCTGACGTTCCGGGCTGCCCGCCGGCCCTCGAACGGGACGGCCGGCAGCCTGACTGCGGCCGTCCCCGGCCGCACTCCATCGCCTGCAGCAAGGAACACCGAGCATGAACCGTTACCCGCTGTGGAAGTACCTGATCATCGCCGTCGCGATGTTCCTCGCCACGATCTACACGCTGCCCAACTTCTTCGGCGAGGCGCCCGCGCTGCAGGTTTCGCCGGTACGGGCGACGCTGAAGGCCGACATGCCGCTGCAGACGCGCGCCTCCGAGGCGCTGACGGCCGCGAACATCGTCCCCGTGGCCACCGTGCTCGATGCGGGCAGCCTGCGCATGCGCTTCGGCGACACCGACACCCAGCTTCGCGCGAAGGACATCGTCGAGAAGGCGGTCGGAGACGGCTACATCGTCGCGCTGAACCTGGTGTCGAACTCGCCGTCATGGTTGACCAGCCTGCGCGCGCTGCCGATGTACCTCGGCCTCGACCTGCGCGGCGGCGTCCACTTCCTGCTGCAGATCGACATGAAGGCGGCCCTCAACAAGAAGGTCGACGGTTACGTCAACGAGATCCGCACCGCGCTGCGCGAGCAGAAGATCACCTCCGCCGGTGTCGCGCGCGACGGCATGAACGTCGTGGTGCGCTTCCGCGACGCGGCGGCGCGCGAGAAGGCGTCGGTCGCGATCACCAAGGCCTCGCCCGACCTGTCGCTGCGCGAGGTCGAGGAAGGCGGCGAGTTCCGGCTGGTCGCATCGGTGCGTCCCGAGGCGATGAAGCGTTCCCAGGAGTTCGCGCTCCAGCAGAACGTCACCACGCTGCGCAACCGGGTGAACGAACTCGGCGTCGCCGAACCGGTCATCCAGCAGCAGGGCGCCGACCGCATCGTGGTGCAGCTGCCGGGCGTGCAGGATACGGCGAAGGCGAAGGAACTGCTCGGTCGTACCGCGGCCCTGGAAGTGCGAATGGTCGCCGAAGACCTGAGCGACGTGTCCAGCCTGCAGGCGGGTGCGGCCGGCAACCCGCCGTTCGGCACCGAGTACTTCACCGAGCGCAACGGCGGCGGGCTGCTGGTGCGGCGCACGGCGGTGCTGACCGGCGAGCGGATCACCGATGCCCAGCCGGGCTTCGACGGCCAGACCGGCGAGCCGGCCGTGCACATCACGCTCGACGGGCAGGGCGCGCGCATCTTCCAGCAGGTCACCCGCGAGAATGTGAACAAGCGGATGGCGATCCTGCTGATCGAGAAGGGCAAGGCCGAAGTGGTGACCGCGCCGGTCATCCGGGCGGAGATCGGCGGCGGGCGGGTGCAGATCAGCGGCCGGATGACCACGGCCGAGGCGCGCGACACGGCGCTGCTGCTGCGCGCCGGCGCGCTGGCCGCGCCGATGGAGATCATCGAGGAGCGTACCGTCGGCCCGAGCCTGGGTGCGGACAACATCGCCCGGGGCGTGAATTCCACGATGATCGGCATCGCGCTGGTCACGCTGTTCATGTGCGTCTACTACCGCTTCTTCGGCGTGATCTCGGTCGTCGCGCTGTTGTCGAACATGCTGCTGCTGGTGGCGATCCTGTCGCTGCTGCAGGCGACGCTGACCCTCCCCGGCATCGCCGGCATCGCACTGACCCTCGGCATGGCGATCGACGCGAACGTGCTGATCAATGAACGGATACGCGAGGAACTGCGCAACGGATCCACGCCACAGGCGGCGATCCATGCCGGCTACGACCGTGCGTTCGACACCATCCTGGATGCGAACATCACCACGCTGATCGCCGGCTTTGCGCTGTTCTGGCTCGGCTCCGGGCCGATCCGCGGCTTCGCGGTGACCCTGTGCATCGGCATCTTCACCACCATGTTCAGCGCGGTGCTCGTCTCGCGCGCGCTGGTCAACCTCAGCTACGGCCGGCAGCGCAAGGTCGAGAGCCTCTCCGTCTAGCATCGAACGGACACCAGGACCCTCCATGTTTGAAGTCTACAAGGTAACCCGCGCGCTGCCGTTCATGCCGAACGCGAAGCCGTGGTTCGCGGTGTCGGTGATCGCAGTGGTGATCGCGGTGGCAGGGCTGGCGCTCCGTGGCCTTAACCTGGGCATCGATTTCACCGGCGGCACGGTGATCGAAGTCACGTACCCCGATCCGATCGAGGTGAACACCGTCCGCGAGAAGCTCGCCTCGGTGGACATGGGCGACGCGATCGTGCAGAACTTCGGCACGGCGCACGACGTGCTGATCCGCGTGCCGGTCAAGCCCGAGGTGACCAGCGCGCAGTTGTCCGAAGTGGTGCTGAAGGCGCTGCGCGAGCGCGAGCCGAAGGTCGAGATGAAGCGGGTCGAGTACGTCGGTCCGCAGGTCGGCGCGGAGCTCCTGTACGACGGCCTGCTGGCGCTGATCGTGGTCACGCTGGGCATCATGGGCTACCTGGCGGTCCGCTTCGAATGGAAGTTCGCGGTCGGCGCGATCGCCGCCACCGCGCACGACGTGCTGATCATCTTCGGCCTGTTCGCGATCTTCCAGTGGAACTTCGACCTCACCGCGCTCGCTGCAATCCTGGCCGTGCTCGGTTACTCCGTGAACGACACGGTGGTCGTGTTCGACCGCATCCGCGAGAACTTCCGCAAGATGCGCCGCGCCACGGTGCCCGAGATCATGGACGACGCGATCACCGCGACCCTGTCGCGCACCATCCTCACCGGCGGGTCGACGATGCTGATGGTGGGCGCGATGCTGTTCTTCGGCGGCGACGTGCTCTATTTCTTCGCGCTCGCGCTGACCATCGGCATCGTGGTCGGCATCTATTCGTCGATCTTCGTCGCCAGCGCGGTGACCATGTGGCTGGGCATCTCGCGGGAGGATTTCATCAAGCCCGACAAGAAGCCGCAGGACGTGCAGGCCTGAGCGGCAGGCGATGGACACGCTGATCGCTATCGGCTTCCAGGCCCTGGACATCCTGATCCACCTGGACGACTACCTCGCCTGGGTGGTCGAGCATTACGGGCCGTGGATCTACGCAGTGCTGTTCCTGATCATCTTCTGCGAGACCGGGCTGGTGGTCACCCCTTTCCTGCCCGGGGACTCGCTGCTGTTCGTCGCCGGTGCGATCGCGGCGGCCGGTGGCATGAACGTGCACCTGATGGTGGTGCTGCTGATCATTGCGGCCATCCTGGGCGACGCGGTCAACTACCACATCGGTCGCTGGGCGGGACCCAAGGTCTTCCGCGGCGAGCCATGGTGGGGCGATCGCTTCTTCAAGGCCGAGTACCTGCAGAAGACGCAGTCGTTCTACGATCGCTACGGCGGCAAGACGATCATCATCGCGCGCTTCATCCCGATCGTGCGCACCTATGCGCCGTTCATCGCCGGGGTGGCGCGCATGCCGTACCCCAGCTTCGCCTTCTACAACGTCGCGGGCGCCGTGCTCTGGGTGACGTCGCTGGGCTACGCCGGCTATCTGTTCGGCAACATCCCGTGGATCAAGGACAACCTGACGCTGGTCATCCTGGCGATCATCTTCCTGTCGATCCTGCCCGCGATCATCGAAGTGATGCGGGCGCGGTCGGCCAAGGCGCCGACCTCGCCCTGAACGGTCCCCTTCAGACCAGCCGGGCGAGTTCCGCAGCCTTGCCGATGTAGGTGGCCGGGGTGAGCGCCAGCAGGCGCGCCTTGGCGTCCTCGGGCAGTGCGAGCGAGCCGATGAACGCGCGCAGGTCGGCCTCGGTCATGTGGCCCTTGCCGCGGGTGAACGCCTTCAACTGCTCGTACGGCTCGGGCAGCCCGTAGCGTCGCATCACGGTCTGGATCGGTTCGGCCAGCACTTCCCAGGCGTCATCGAGGTCGCGGGCGAGCGCAGCCGGATTCGCGGCGAGCTTGTTCAGGCCGCGCAGGCAGGAGTCGAACGCGAGCAGGGTGTGCCCGAATGCCACGCCCAGGTTGCGCAGCGCCGTGGAGTCAGTGAGGTCGCGCTGCCAGCGCGAGACCGGCAGCTTGTCGGAGAGGTGGCGCAGCATCGCGTTCGCGATGCCCAGGTTGCCCTCCGAGTTCTCGAAGTCGATCGGATTGACCTTGTGCGGCATGGTCGACGAGCCCACTTCGCCTTCCTTGACCTTCTGGGTGAAGTAGCCGAGCGAGATGTAGCCCCAGATGTCGCGGTTCAGGTCGATCAGGATGGTGTTCGCGCGGGCGAAGGCATCGAGCAGTTCGGCCAGTGCATCGTGCGGCTCGATCTG
>JAIENF010000255.1 GCA_019751575.1 Burkholderiales bacterium | reverse complement strand
GGTCATGCTGGCGTTATAGCAATGATTCCCGGTTCCGCCACGCTTCCTGCAACGGAAGGCAACCCGCTGCCCCGAAGGCAGCGTCGTGCCGCGCCTATAATCAAATGAACCCGCCACCCCAGAGCCATCAACCGGAGGACTGCCCGTGCAACCGACGAACCTGATCGTCATCCTGTCCGACGAGCACAACCCGAAGGTCGCGGGTTACGCCGGCCACCCGATCGTGCAGACGCCGAACCTGGATCGTCTCGCAGCCCGCGGCACCCGCTTCAGCAGCGCATACACCAACTGCCCGATCTGCGTGCCGGGCCGGGCCAGCCTCGCCACCGGTCGCCATGTGCACGAGCACCGCTGCTGGGACAACGCGATCGCCTACGAGGGTTCGCCGCCCAGCTGGGGCCATCGCACGATGGCGGCCGGCCACCGCACCGTGTCGATCGGCAAGCTGCACTATCAGGACTCCGACCCGCGCCGTAACGGCTTCGACGAAGAGATCCTGCCGATGCACATCGTCAACGGCGTCGGCGACCTGCTCGGGCTGATCCGCGACGAACTTCCGAAACGTGTCGGCGCGATGAAGCTCGGTCCCGAGGCGGGCCCGGGCGAATCCGACTACACCCGCTACGACCGCGACATCGTCACCGCCACGCGCAAGTGGCTGCGCGAGGAAGCGCCGAAGCATCGCGACCGCCCCTGGGTGCTCTACGTGGGCTTCGTCGCACCACACTTCCCGCTGATCGCACCGCAGGCCTTCTACGACCTGTATCCGCCCGCCTCGCTGCCCTGGCCGAAGATGTACGGGAAGGACGAACGGCCGAGGCATCCGTTCATCGACCAGCAGCGCTGGTCGATGTGCTTCGACGAGGGCTTCACCGGCGACGACATGGTGCGACGCGCGCTGGCCGGCTACTTCGGCCTGACCAGCTTCCTCGACGACAACATCGGACAGGTCCTGGGCACGGTCGAGGAACTCGGCCTGTGGTCGAACACCCGCGTGCTCTATTCCTCCGACCATGGAGACAACCTCGGCGCACGCGGCCTGTGGGGCAAGTCGACGATGTACGAGGAATCCGCCGGCATCCCGATGCTGATCGCCGGCCCGGGCATACCGGCGGGCGCCCAGGTCGACGCACCGGTGTCGCTGGTCGACGTGTTCCAGACCACGCTCGATTCGCTCGGCGTGCCTGCGCATCCGGACGATGCCGACCTGCCCGGGCATTCGCTGGTCGCGATGGCCAACGGCGCTCGGCCGCAGCGCACGGTGCTGTCCGAGTACCACGCGGCCGCCTCGCCCTCCGGGTCGTTCATGATCCGCCATGGCCGCTACAAGTACATCCACTACGCGGCCTTCCGCGACTTCGTTCCGCCGCCGATGCTGTTCGACCTCGAAGCCGACCCGGAGGAGACGGTCGACCTCGCCGGCGATCCGGCCCATGCCGATGTGCGCACGGCGTGCCTGGCCGCGCTGATGAAGATCGTCGATCCGCAGGCGGCCGATGCACTGGCCCGCGCCGACCAGCAGGTGTACATCGACCGTCATGGCGGCCGCGACGCGATCCTCGGCCTGGGCACCTTCCGCTACACGCCACCGCCCGGCGTCGACCCGCAGTACTTCGCGAAGACCCCCTGACCGGAGGATGCGATGCGCGCACCGATCACCGCATTGCCGGGGCTTGCCGCGTTCGCCCTGATCGCGGCGATGCCTGTCGTTGAAGCCGCGGAGCAGGCATGGCCTGCGCGGCCCCTCCGCTTCATCATCAACTCGGCACCGGGCGGCGCACCCGACATCATCGGCCGGCTGGTGGCCGCCCCGCTGGCCGAACGCCTCGGGCAACAGGTGGTGGTCGACAACCGGGCTGGCGCGAGCGGCATCATCGCCGCCGAACTGGTGGCGCGTGCCGCCCCCGACGGCTACACCATGCTGCTGGCGACGACCACGGTGTTCGCGATGCTGCCGGCGATGCACCCGAAGCTGCCCTACGACGTCGAGCGTGACTTCTCGCCGGTGGGCCTGATCGCCTCGGCCGCGAACGTGGTGGTGGTCAACGGCGGGCTGCCGGTGAAGAACATCGCCGACCTGGTCGCCCTGGCGAAGACCCGGCCGCTGCTCTATGCATCGGCCGGCACCGGCACGCCCGCCCACCTCGCCGGCGAGATGATGAACCTCGCCGCCGGCCTGAAGATGGGCCATGTGCCGTACAAGGGGGCCGGCCCGGCGCTGGCCGACGTGCTCGCCGGGCAGGTGCACCTGATCATCACCTCGCCGATCGCGGCGATGCCGCACGCGGCTGGCGGACGGGTACGGATGATCGCCACCACCGGCACGATGCGCGATCCGATGTTGCCGGACCTGCCGCCGGTGGCCGACACCCTGCCCGGCTACCAGATCACCCAGTGGTGGGGCATGACGGTGCCCGCAAAGACGCCGCGTGCGGTCGTGCAGCGGCTCAACCGCGAACTCGGCGCCATCCTCGGCCAGTCCGAAGTGCGCGAGCGGCTGACCCAGCAGGGTGCGGTCCTGCATGGCGGTACGCCGGAACAGTTCGCGCAATTCATCGCTGCCGAACGCAAGCGGCTGGGCGCGATCATCCGCCAGGCCGGGATCACCCTTCGCGACTGACCGGGGCAGACACGCCACGCGCGCCTGCCGCGCGTTGACGACCCTGTCGCACATGCGACAGGGCACCCTTCGGGCTATCCTCGGGAAAATCCTGTCCTGACCTCGGAGACGCGCAATGAAGACCCGAATCCCGGCCGCCACGGCCATCGTCGCCGTGGTCGCGCTGACCACGGCCATTCCTGCCTGGGCCCAGGCCTTCCCCTCGCGCCCGATACGCATGATCGTCGGCTTCCCGCCCGGCGGCGCCACCGACCTGGTCGCGCGCATCCTGCAGCCGAAGCTGGCCGATTCGTTCGGCCAGCAGGTCGTGGTGGACAACCGGCCGGGCGCCAACGGCGTGATCTCGCTCGAGATCCTTTCGCGCAGCGATGCGGACGGCCACAGCGCCGCCTTCGGCCACATCGGCAACCTGATCATCAGCCCGACGATCCAGAAGGTGCCCTACGACCCCTACAAGAGCTTCGAGCCGATCGGCATGATGGTGACGCTGCAGAACATCATGATCGTGCATCCGTCGGTGCAGGCGAAGTCGCTGAAGGAACTGATCGCGCTGGCGAAGGCAAAGCCCGGCACGATCAACTACGCGACCTCCGGCGTGGGCAGCCCGGGCCACCTGGCCACGGTGCTGTTCGAGACGATGACCGGCACCTCGCTGAACCACATCCCGTACAAGGGGGGCGGCCCGGCGCTGACCGACCTGATCGGCGGCCAGGTGCCGATGTTCACCGCGGTGATCTCGACCGCCGTACCGCAGGTGCAGGCGGGCAAGGCGCGGGCGCTCGCGGTCACCGGCGCCCGGCGCAGCGAGGCCCTGCCGGACGTGCCCACGGTGGCGGAAGCCGGCGTGCCGGGTTACGAGGCCACCAACTGGTACGGCCTGATCGCGCCGGCGAAGACGCCGAAGGCCGCGATCGCCCGGTTCAACAAGGACATGGTCGCGGCGCTCGACTCGGCCGATGTGCGCCAGCAGCTGAGGGACCGCGGCATCGAATCGACGCCGGGCACCCCGGACGCGTTCACCCGCTTCGTGCGCGAGGAAGAGAAGCGCTGGGTCCCGATCATCCGCAAGGGCAAGTTCGAGTAACCCGCCCCGGCGGCGCGCGACCCGCGCCGGTTCAGGCCGGCGGCAGCGGGGGGAACGCGGGCGGGGGCACCCGGCGCTTCGACGCCGCCTCGTAGGACGAGGCGACCTTCAGCAGCACGTCTTCGCGGCCGGGCTCGCAACGGAAGACGAGCGAGAACGGCAGTCCCGGCGCAGGCAGCTGCTGCGCGCGGTCGGAGCCGACGGCGTCGTAGCGCGTGCAGTCGGCACTCAACCGGAACTCGGGGTCGTAGACGGTGGTGACGTAACCGGCAGGCACCAGCACCTCGGTCAGGCCTGCGTTCGGGCCGTTCAGCGATTCCGGGCGCAGGTTCTGCCAGACGCCCGGCTGCCCCGCCCCGCCGATCTTCGCCGGCGGATAGGGCGAATGCAGGCGCACCAGTGCATCGAGCCGGTTCTCGTACATCACCATCATGTCGACACGGCGCAGCAGTTCGCGCAGCATGATGCGTTCGTTGATGCCCTGGCGCTGTCCGAGGGGATTGCGCATGTCGGAGACCTCCTGCCAGTTCGCGAACCAGGCGCGCTGGTCGTCGCCCCAGAACTTGGTGCGCGCGTTGAGCGTCGGGAAGTCCACCACCGACTCGGCGTAGCCGCGCGCCTTCCAGTCGGCCGCGCGCCGCGTGAGGTACTGCGTCAGGTGGTAGCGGAAGGCCATCGCCATGTCCTGCTGCTGCACCGTAGGCACGTCGAGGTTGGACGGCGCAGGCACCAGCCCTTCGGCCAGCTTCACGAAGTAGTCGATCGGCTGCATCGAACCGGAGCCGAAGAACTTGCCCGGTTGGAACTCGGTGCGCACGATCGATTCGGCGAACTCGCGGAACAGCGGCAGCCCGTCGGCACCGAGCCGGAACAGCAGGTCGGGCATCAGCACCGGCACCATGCGCGCGAGCGCACGGCGGAAGTCCACCGTCATCTGCTCGCAGTCGGCGTCCGGCGTCCACAGCGGGTCGCCCGATTCGACCAGCGTCGCGCCGAGGTGTCGCCCGAGCACCGACTTGATCTCGGCGCAGGCCGCCTCGACGATCGGCTGTTCGCTCTTCGAGCCGCGCGGATAGACCATCGACTCGCGGATCACCCCCAGGCGCATGCCGGCCAGCGCACCAGGCGCCCCGCTGTTGCGTGCGTGAGGGGCGTAGCCTCCGGCCACGATCGACGAGCGCGGCACGGTGGACCATTCGTCGCGCGGATCGTAGTAGCCGCGTTCCGGATCCTTCAGCGCATCGAGAACCTTCGCGCAGTCGCCGAGCGCGCGGCACAGGATGCCGGTGCGGTCGACATAGATGTCCACGCCGATCGCGCCACCGTCGAAGCCGATCATCGACTTGTGCGGCAGGATCAGTGCCACCGAGTTGTGGTTCGACGGACCGCGGCACGAGGCGCGGGTCTCCTCGCCCAGGCTCGCCATCACCAGGTTCGCACCCACCGACACGCCGGAACCCGAGCTGGAACCGAGCGAGCCCGCCCGCGTCGTGTCGTACGGGTTGGACGGATTGCCGCCCCAGGTGCTGCGCTGGTAGCCGATGGTCGACGGCAGCACCTTGAGCATCTTGTGCCGCCCGCCCGGATCGGCCGCGCGGCCGTTGTACTCGGTGCACACCGCCTTGGCGAAGATGATCGCGCCCTTCGCGCGCAGCTGGTCGACCAGCACATGGTCGCGTGCCGGCACGTCGATGTCGTAGCGGGTATCGCCACCGCCGGTGGAACGCATGTCCTTCGTGTCGAACGGATCCTTGAACGAGAACACCACGCCGTACATCGGCATCTTTTCGAGGTCAGGGTTGCGTCCGTACTGCGCATCGAGCTCGGCCGCCCGCTCCAGCGCATCGGGCTGGTGGCGGAACTCGTCGCACATCGGCGGCGCGCCGGGCGGCAGCGGGCCGAGCGACGGATGGCGGTCGAAGTCGCCCTTGCAGGTGACCGAACGTTCGCCGCGGATGTTGATCGTCGACAGGGCGTTCACCTGCCCCGCATCCGGCACGCCGGCGATCATGCCGTACTGCTGCGCCACCTCGGGATCGGACGCGGTGGCTTCCATCCGGCCGAACTCGATCGGCGGGCCCTTGTACCTGTCGAGGTCGGGCAGCCAGTCGGCCGCCTTCATGGTCTTCTTGGGGAACGTGAGCGGTGCACCGCCGCGCACGGTCCCGGGCGCGGGTGCCACGTCCGCGCCGTCCTCGGTGATCAGCATGCTGGACACGCCGTTGAACGCGCGCACCCGCCTGAGGTAGTGCTCGACCACCTTCACGCAGGTAGTGCGGCCATCGCGGATGGCCTGCTGCATCTCGTCGATCGTCGCCTCTTCGAGGCGGAAGGGGGCTGCGCTGGGTTCTTTCACGGCAAGTCCGGATTCGATGGGTTGTTGGATGCGGGTCGGGCTCGGGCTGCAGGCCGAGCGCGAAGCTTACCGCCACCTTGGCGAACGCGTGCGCGCGAAACGCGAGGGTCGCCTTGCGGTTGACGCATCCAGGGCCAGCCACGCAAATTTATAGTTCCCCCGGAATCGTCAACGCGCCGGTGTGCGCCCCGTTATTCGACTCAACACAGGCCATCTGTGTCATCCCAAGGTGAGGACGAAAAACATGAGCAAGATCGTTTCGATGCTGATCGCTGGCCTCTTCGTGGCAGGCAACGCAGTTGCACAAACCACCACCGCGCCGTCGGCGCCCGCCAAGAGCCCGGCCCCGGCCGCCACCCCGGCGACCCCGGCTGCCACCCCGGCCGCCCCCGCGGCGGCGACCAAGGCACCGGTCAAGC
>JAIENF010000558.1 GCA_019751575.1 Burkholderiales bacterium | reverse complement strand
GCCTGCGTCGCCTGCCGGCTGATGTCGGCCAGCAGCGAGCCCAGCCTGAGCGGCCCTCGCTGCAGGATGGCCGCCTCGAGGATGTCGCGGACCTCCGCCTGCATGCTGTGGTCGTGCCGGGAGGCACGCACGCGCAGCGCCCGGTGGAGCGACTCAGGGATGTTGCGAATGGTCAGCGTTGCCATGGTCGCTACCTCGCCGGTTGGTTGCCCGCGTTCAACCCCAGTGCCTCGATCAGCCGTTCTCCCGCGGCTTGGGCAGACTCGGCTGCGACGCTGCCAGGACGTGATGCTGGCGCGGGGCGTGGTGGTGGCCGTCGCGATACAGCAAGGCATGGCGGTCGAGCATGGTCTACTCCCGGAATGCGCCTTCCAGCGAAAGCTTACGCGCCATGCTTGCGCACCGCAATACGGGTGCAGGGCGCGAACGGGACCGCGGCAACTCCAGCCCCGGCCTGCCTTGACATCGCAAGGACGCTCGGTCAGCCTCGATGCGGCACGCTGAGGGGAAGCCATGGCAACGACGAACAAGAAGCCGGCCAAGCGCACGGCATCCGTGAAACCGGGCGAGCCGCACGAGCCACGGGTGCAGCGCATGGAAGACCAGCGCTGGCTGGTCGATGCGACCATCCGCTCGGTCGGCATCGAATGGGACCAGCCCCGGCTGAACAGCTACGCCACCGCCTGCGGGCCACAGGCCTCGGGCGATATCGCCGCGGTGCGCGCGCGGGTGCAGAAGTACAGCGACATCAACCCGGCGTTCGAGGCCGTCGCACGCCGGCGCGAAGCGGTGGCGAAGCAGGCCGAGGCCTCGGGCCATGTGGTGACCGCCCGCGACAGCTACTTCATCGCCTCGGTGTTCTGGGCCGCCTCGCAATGGACGCTGCTGTCCAACGATGCGCACAACCTGGCGAACAACGCGCGCAAGCGCTCCTGCTTCGAGGCCTACGCGAAGCACGCGGACCATCGGGTGGAAGCGGCATGGGTGCCGCTGCCCGGCGGTGGCCGGCTGCCGGGCTGGTTCCACCTGCCCTACGGCTACAGCGGTGGCGCGGTGCCGGCGATCGTGTCCATCCCGGGCATGGACGGCTTCAAGGAGGCGAACATCGCGCTGGCCGGCGATCGCTGGCTGTCGCGCGGCATCGCGGTGCTGGTGCTCGAGGGTCCGGGCCAGTACGAAGCGGTGCTCGGCGGCGTGCCGTTCAGCATGGATGCGTGGAAGGCGACCGGCAAGGCTGCCTATGGATGGCTGAAGGCGCGCAGGGAAGTCGATGCGAAGCGCGTCGGCATCATCGGCAACAGCTTCGGCTCGTTCTTCGCGACGCTCGCCGCCGCCTGGGAGCCGCGCTATCGTGCCGGTGCGATCACCTCGATCTGCCTGGAGCCTGCCGGCGAGACCATCTTCCAGAAGGCGTCGCCGACGTTCAAGCATCGCTTCATGTACATGTCGGGCTTCACCGACGAGGCGCGCTTCGACCGCATGCGCAAGGCGATGACGCTCGAGCCGCATGCCAGGCGCATCCGCATGCCCTTCCTGTGCGTGGCCGGCGAACGCGATGAGCTGTGCCCGGTCGAGTGGGCGTATCGCACGCTCGATGCCATGCGCGGTCCGACGCAGCTGATGGTCTACCAGGAGTCGCGCCACTCGGTCGGCAACGTGCCCTCGACCGTGCTCGGCCCCAATCCGCCGTCGATGAGCGCCGACTGGATGCGCGATCGGCTGGACGGCGTACCCCTGGAAAGCGCCCGCCTGTTCGTCGAGGCGAGCGGCAACGTCGTTACCCGGAACCGGCCCTGAATGCCAGCGCCAGCTTCGCGGCCGCATCCAGGGCGAGGGTCCGCGCAAGTGCGCCCGGCAGCGTGCGGGTGTACCGTGCCTGATGAGCCCGATCCCTTCGTCCAGTTCCTCCCGCTCGATCGCGGCCGGCGCACTGCCTTCGTCCATCGCCCTGGTGGTCAGCTGTGAGCATGGCGGCAACCAGGTCCCGGCAATCCATGCCAGCCTGTTCGACGGCGCGGCTGCACTGCTCGACTCGCATCGCGGCTGGGATCCCGGCGCGCTCGACCTTGCACGCCGCATCGCAGCGCGCTTCGACGCTCCGCTGCTTGCTTCGACCACCACGCGGTTGCTGGTCGACCTGAACCGTTCGGTCGGCCATCGGCAACTGTTCTCCGGGATCACGCGCCCGCTGCCGGCGGCGCAGCGGGACGCGATCCTGGAAGCCCACTATCGACCGCACCGCGACGCGGTGGAAGGCATGGTCGGAATGCATGTTGCCGCCGGGGACCGCGTGGTGCATGTCGCCTCGCACAGCTTCACGCCGATCCTCGACGGCATCGAGCGCGAGGTCGACATCGGCTGGCTGTACGACCCGCGCCGGCCCGCCGAATCCGCCTTCGCTGCCCGCTGGATGCATTCGTTCGGGCGGCGCGCCCCCGGGCTGCGCCTGCGCCGCAACCAGCCCTATCGCGGTCGCAGCGACGGTCTTGCCTCGCTGCTGCGCACCCGCCACGCCGATCCTGCGTATGCCGGCATCGAGCTCGAGGTCAACCAGCGCTTCTTCGAAGCGGGTGGCCCGCGCTGGGTGGAACTGCAGGCCCGGCTGGTCGATTCGCTCGCTGCGGCGCTGGACTGGCCGATGCGCTGACCCACCCTCGCGTCCGCTGCAGGCGGGCATTGCAGGTCATGCCGGGGCGATCACTTCATCGGTCCAGACCCGGAACCGCTGCAGCGTGTTCGGGCCGAAGGTGTTCGCCAGCGCCACGTCGCTCGCATCCCGCCCGTGTGCGATGAGCACGCGCCCGATGCGCGGCGTGTTGTTGCGTGCATCGAAGGTGTACCAGCGGTCGCCGAGCCAGACTTCCATCCAGCCGGCGAAATCCATGGTGCCCCAGGGCTTCGGGGTGCCGATGTCGCCGAGATAGCCGGTGCAGTAGCGTGCCGGGATGTTCATGCAGCGGCAGAACGCGATGGCCAGGTGTGCATAGTCGCGGCACACGCCCTTGCCCTCGTTGTAGGCCTCCCAGGCCGAGCGCGTGCGGCGGGCATGCGGATAGCCGAACTCGATGTGCCGGTGCACGAAGTCGCAGATCGCCTGTACCCGTGCCCAGCCGGTCGGTCCGTTCCCGAACAGGCCCCAGGCGATGTCCGACAGCAGGTCGGTCTCGCAGTAGCGGCTGCCCAGCAGGTAGACCAGGGTCGATTCGGGAAGCTGCTCCACCGGTACCTGCATTGCCGTGGGTGCCACGACGTCGACCTCGCCGCTGTCGTTCACCAGCGCGTCGGTGCTGAGCAGGAAGCGCCCCTCGGGGGCGACCAGCCGGCTGCACCAGTTGCCGAACAGGTCGCGATAGGCGGTGACCGGCACCGAGGGGCGCGTGACCAGGTAATCCGGCCGGAGCAGGTCCGATGCGCGCGAATAGTGGATGCTCAGCGCGAGGATCATCGGCGTCGGGGCGGGGCACTCGTATTCCATCTCGAAGCCGACCCGTATCTGCATGGCCTGCGCTGCCTTCCGGTGGACTGCCGGCTGCGCCCGGGCCGGCGGCCGGGTCGTTGGCCATGGCAGTGGCCTGCAGGAGGGCGCACGAAACGGGCCCGCTTCGCGGGCCCTGCCCAGGCTCAGGCGGCGACGGCTTCCTCGACCCGCTCCGCTCGATTCGCCTGCAATCGCTCGTCGACCAGCGCAACCGTCTGCGCGAGCACGGTCGAATGTCGTCCGTACTGGCCGGCGATGGACAGCACGAGGCTGTCGACCCGCTCGATCTGCTTCGCGCCGGCAGCCAGCGCCCGGGCTGCGGACGACGGCTTGCCCAGGCTCGAAGCCGCGGTCGCGTACTTGTCGAACGGCACCAGGTCCGTGGGGTCTGCCCCCAGGCGGATGCACAGGCCGGCAACCCAGTCGTAGACGTCCCGCGATTCGCGCAGGTTGCCATGCACCGCCTCGCGGATCGGAATCATGCCGCCCGCACGGATGCATCGATAGTTGCCGGCGATCAGCATCGGCCATTTCGCCAGTGGCACGAACAGCGACTCGTGGACCTTCAGCCGCACCGGGATCTCGATCTCCCGGCCTTCGTGCATGAGGCGCGAACCGTCGATGTCCGCCTCGAGTTCGCGCAACAGCGCAGTATGTTCCTCGCTCTCGAAGCGGGCGGCCTTGAAGTTGGTGGGCAGGCCGACCTGCAGCACGTTCTTCGCGCGGTCGGCAGGCCGGAACGCCTGCGGGTCCGGGCTTGCCAGCGTGACCAGGGACGGATCGAAGCCGCGCCAGACCGACGCGTCGGTGTAGCTGTGGGTGAGCGCGGCCGTGTCGAGTGCGACATCCCGTGCGCCGATCCGCTCCAGGTATGGCAGCGGCGGCATGTTCATGATCGCCAGGCAGGGGCGGCACGAGCCGGCGATTCTTGCCATCAGCTCACGGACGCCGGGAGACCCGTACTGCGCTTCCTGCATGCCGAGCACGATCAGGTCGTATGCGGCCGGATCGACACCCTCGGGCGTCGCCGCGGACAGGCTTCCCGGCAGCCGGCGTGAATCGACCTCCACCAGTCCTTCGACGCCGCGTACCGGAAATGCGACCCGGGTGCCGTCGCGGGCGATCAGGTCCGCGGTGCCCCGGGTGCAGACCAGGGTGACGGAATGCCCGGCCATCAGCAGGCGGGTCGCTAGCAGTGAGCCGTACGAGGCTCCGAGGATCAGGACGTTGCGGGTCATGTCGTCTACTCCGTTGGGCGTCCGGATGGCCGGTGTGTGCGAAGGCAGCACGGGTGGAAAGCGGCGGGGACGGGAACGGATTATGGGCAGCACAGCGCGAGTGAAGACAGGGGCCGGAACTTCACTCTGTGAACTTCACAGCAAGTGAAGTTGCGGTGGCAAACTTCACAATCCGCTTTTCACTGATCGATTCCGCCGAAGCAACCGATCGAACATGGCCGCCAACCACCCGTCCGACCACGTGAGGAACACCCACCTGCTCGGGACCAAGCTGCGTGCGCTGCGCAAGGGCAACCGGCTGACGCTGGAAGAACTCTCGGTGCGCTGCTCCCAGCTCGATCCGCAGAGCGCGCCGTCGGTGTCCTACCTGAGCATGATCGAGGGTGGCAAGCGGGTGCCGTCGGACGACGTGCTGTCGCTGCTCGGCCGGGTGTTCCAGCGCGACATCCGCTGGTTCCTCGACGGCAGCGTGCAGCCCGAGGCACCTGCGCCGGCAGAGGCGCGCACCGGCGGCGCCCGCGCGGTGCCGCTGGAGCCGTCGTTCCTGTTCTCGAAGTCGCTGCTGCAGGCGGCGATCCCGGAACTGCTCGCGCAGACCGGCACCACGTCGCGCCAGTTCGCGCACCTGCTGATCCGTTCGCACCAGGAGATCTCGCGCAACGACTTCCCCGACCTCGAGCGTGCGGCCGAGCGCATCGGCGAGCGCCGCTTCCCGCTGTCCGTCGACGACCTGCTCAAGCTGTGCAGGCAGCACGGACTGGTCATCCGCTGGTTCGACCGCCAGCCGCTGCTGGCCCGCGACCGTGACCATGAACTGCGCAGCGTGGTGCGCTCCTTCTTCGATGCACCGAAGACGGTCTACCTGAATCGTGAACTGCAGGGCGATCCGGCCCGCCTCAAGTTCGACATCGCGACCCATCTTGCACACAAGGTGCTGCATGGGGGCGATGGCGTGAAGTCGGCGCACGCGACCGGCGGCGACATGGGCGGCAGCCCCGACGGCGGGCCGGCCTCGGGCGGGCTGTCCGCACAGGACGTGCTGCATGCGTGGCGCGACTTCGAGTGCAGCTTCTTTGCCGGCGCGCTGCTCTGCCCGAAGATCCCGTTCCGCCGCTTCCTCACGCGCGAGTCGCATCGCATCGAGGCCGGGGAGAAGCTCGGCCTGACGCCGGCGCTGGTCATGCGGCGGATGACCAAGGTGTCGCCGTATCCCTACTGGCACTTCTTCGATGCCTATCCGCCGGGATACCTGCGCGCGGTCTATCGCGGCAACGGCATCCCGCTGCCATGGGGCAACATGGCGCAGGTCAGCGACCCCTGTCCGCAGTGGGCCGTGTTCCGGATGATCGACGACCAGCAGGCCCCCGCGCGCGGCTCGCAGATCTCGGTGCTGCGCGACGGCGCACAGTCGCTGCTCTACTGCTGCCACTCGC
Organism: Burkholderiales bacterium; assembly: GCA_019751575.1. Taxonomy (GTDB): domain Bacteria; phylum Pseudomonadota; class Gammaproteobacteria; order Burkholderiales; family CAIKXV01; genus CAIKXV01. The sequence goes on along the minus strand of JAIENF010000558.1, from coordinate 311 downwards.
GACGGGTCGCCGACATGGCGGGCAATGCGCATGTGCTGTCGGTGGGCGTCGACCTCGCGCCCGCGCTGCGCGCGCACGGCATCGATCCTGCCGAGACCATCGACCTCATCAGCCGTGACTGCCTTCGCCAACGGGGCCTCGCGCCGATCCCGGCACTGGCGGCGCGCGCGATCTCGGCGGTCGCGAAGGTGCTCAACATCGCCTGGGTCGAGGACGCGCTGAAGGTTCCAGCGCGGATCATCTGTCCGCGCAGCTCAAGTTGCGCCCGAGACGGCAAGTGCGAGGGCGTTCATGCGACGGTGGCGCGCGAT
>JAIENF010000536.1 GCA_019751575.1 Burkholderiales bacterium | reverse complement strand
CCCCGGCGGCGGCAGAAGCGCCGGCGCAGGGGCCCGTGGCGGACGCCGCGCGGCGCGCGGCACCGACCTTGCGCGCCGACGATACGGGCGCCATCGGCGAGATCGCCGCGGAGGTGCGGTCGCTGCGCTCGCTGGTGGAAAACCAGCTCGCCGGCTTTGCCTGGGGCGACCGGGCCCGGCGCTCGCCGGTCGAGACCGAGGTGATGCGGCGGTTGCTCGCGGCCGGTTTCAGCACCCTGCTCGCGCGCGAACTCGCCGAAGCGGTCAGCCGGGACGCGGCGGTCGGGCCGGATGCGCCGGCGTCCGCCGCCAGTGTCCCGGGGGTAACGGCAGGAGCCGCCCCCGCCACGGCGGTCGACACGGCGTGGCGCGCGGTCCGCGCACAGTTGTTCGAACGCCTCAGGTCCCTGCTGCAGCCGGTCGATCCGTGCGAGCAGGGGGGCGTGTTCGCGCTGGTCGGGCCGACCGGTGTCGGCAAGACCACCACCGTGGCCAAGCTGGCCGCGCGCTGCGTGCTTGCCCGCGGCGCCTCGAGCGCGGCGCTGCTGACCACGGACGGGTTCCGGATCGGCGCGCTCGACCAGTTGCGCATCTACGGCCGCATCCTCGGCGTGCCGGTGATCGCGGTGCGCGATGAACCCGAGCTGCAGATGACGCTCGGCGACCTCGCGTCCCGGCACCTGACCCTGATCGACACCGTCGGCATGAGCCAGCGCGACCGGCGCCTGGCCGAACAGGCCGCGCTGCTGTCGGGCGAGGGCCGTGCGGTGCAGCGGGTGCTGCTCCTGTCGGCCGCGTCGTCCGGCAGCACCCTGGAGGATGTCGCGACCCGCTATGGCGGCGCCGGGCTCGACGGCTGCATCCTGACCAAGATCGATGAAGCGGTGTCGCTCGGTGGCGCGCTCGATGTCGTGCTGAGGCACCGGCTGCGCGTGTACTTCGTCACCAACGGCCAGCGCGTGCCCGAAGACCTGCACCTGCCCAACCCGCTCTATCTGATCGACCGCGCGCTGCGAGGCCGCGAGGCGGCGAATCCGTTCACGCCGGCCGGCGACGAGTTCGCGCTGGTCGCCGCCAGCGGAGGGTCCGGTGCCTGATCACGCCGCGGCCGGCGGTGCGTTCGAGGATCAGGCGTCCAGCCTGAGGCGGCTGCTCGGCGGTTCGATGCTGCGCAGCGCGTTGTTCATCGGTGGCGATTCCGGCATCGGCCAGACCGCCCTTGTCGCCGGAACCGCCGAAGCGATGGCGAGGCGGGGGCATGCGGTACTGGTGGTGGACGGCCAGCCGCACCTGCGCAGTGGCGCCGGCTGGTTCGGATTGTCGCCGCGCGGCGACCTTGCTGAAGCGCTGTCCGGGCAGCGGCGCCTGGACGAGGTCCTGCTTCATGCCGCGGGCGGCGTGACCTGGGCGCCTGCGGCCCGACTGGGTCCCGCGGGCCTTTCCGGGGGCGGCGTCGCCGGGGCGGCCGAAGCGGCCGACCGCGTCCTGGGCGAACTTTCGGCGCGCTTCGACTGCGTGCTGGTCGACGTGCCCGCCGACCGGGCCGATCGCTGGTGGCCCGCGGCTGCGCATGCGGGGGCCGTGCTGCTGGGGTCCACCGGTGCTGCGCGATCGGTCACCGCGACCTATTCCGCGCTCAAGGTGCTTGCGCTCGAGGTGGGGCAGCGGCGCTACCTCTGGTGGATGGGACGCGCTGCCGATCCGGCCGCGGCCGAGGCGGCCTGGGGCAAGGTGGCGCAGACCGCGCGCAGGTTCCTGCAGGTGCGGCTGGATTACGCGGGGGCGGTACCGCTCGATGCAGGCGTGCCGCGCGCCCAGCGGTTGCGGCGTCCGCTGTCGGCGGTCTTCCCGGCCAGCCCGGCGGCCGCAGCCTGCGCGCTGCTTGCCGAGCAGCTCGACCTGCCGGTGTCCGCGCAGTCGCCGCCGGAGGCACCCGAGGCTGTCTGGCGGGGCCTGCTGCTCGGCGAGGCGCCGCTGGGGCCCGATCCGGCGCAGAATCGGGGCGGGTCGGTCGGCGATCCGGGCGTGGACGATCCCTGGACTTCGTCCGGTGCTGCGCAGCGCGTCCTGCCGGATCCGACGCGCGATCCGACCCAGACCCGCCGACAGGCCGCAACGCAGACTGCCACACAGATTCCGACCCAGAACCCGGCGCCGTTCGGCGCGCCGGGCCGAACCGCACTAGTATCGCGTTAATTCAGTACAGGAACGCCCTTTTAGATGCCCCCGATTGCCTCGATCGACGACAAGGACGCCATCGTCAAGGAGATGGCGCCGCTGGTTAAGCGGATTGCCTACCACTTCATGACCCGGCTGCCGGCCAGCGTCGATGTCGACGACCTCATCCAGGCCGGCCTGATGGGCCTGCTCGATGCTTCCGACAATTTCGACAGCACGCAGGGCGCGCAGTTCGAGACCTATGCGGTGCAGCGCATCCGGGGCTCGATGCTCGACGAACTGCGCCAGGCCGACTGGCTGCCGCGCAACGTACGCAAGAACCTGCGCAAGATCGAGGCTGCGGTCGCGAAGCTCGAGCAGAAGTTCGGCCGCCAGCCCAACGAGACCGAGCTGGCCGGCGAGATGAACGTGCCGCTCGCGGATTACCAGCACATGCTGAGCGACGCCCGAGGCTCGCAGCTGCTGCACTACGAGGATTTCCAGGAGTCCGACGACAACGACTTCTTCGACTTCTTCCTCGCCGACAACCAGTCGAACCCGCTGGCCATCATCGAGGACAAGGGCTTCCGCCAGATGCTGGTCAATGCGATCAGCAACCTTCCGGAGCGCGAAAAGCTGGTGATGGGCCTGTACTACGAGAAGGAGCTCAACCTGAAGGAGATCGGCCAGGTGCTCGGCGTCAGCGAATCACGCATCTGCCAGCTGCACAGCCAGGCGGTTGCCCGGCTGCGTGCGCGGATGAAGGAGTGGACGCAGAACCCGTGAGCTCGGCCGGGGCACAGCACAGCCCGGCGCGCGGGCGCTACTGATGGACCGGATCAGCATCGCCGGTCTGGCGCTCGGCCTCGCCGCCATCATTGGCGGGTTGATCCTCGAGGGAGGACATCCGGCTTCGCTGCTGCAGGTCACCGCCTTCTTCGTCGTGGTGGGCGGCACCACCGGTGCGGTGATGCTGCAGAGTTCCGCCGAACAGTTCTCCGACGCGATGCGCCTGGCGCGCTGGGTGTTCAAGCCGCCGGTGCATGAGCCGAAGAAGCTGATCGGACGGGTGTCGGGCTGGAGCCAGATCGCGCGCCGCAGCGGCCTGCTCGCGCTCGAGACCGCGATCGACGCCTCGCGCCAGCCGTTCGAGCGCAAGGGCCTGCAGTTGCTGGTCGATGGTGCCGAGCCGAACGTGCTGCGCGAGGCGCTCGAACTCGAGATCAACGCCTTCGAGGCGCGCCACCGTGCCGCGGCGAAGGTGTGGGAAGCCGCCGGCGGCTATGCGCCGACGGTGGGTATCCTGGGCGCGGTGATGGGGCTGATCCAGGTGATGGAGAACCTGACCGACCCGGCCAAGCTGGGTGCCGGCATCGCGGTTGCCTTCGTGGCCACCATCTATGGCGTCGGGCTGGCGAACCTGGTGTTCCTTCCGATCGCCAACAAGATCAAGGCGCTGATCGCGCGCGAGGTGAGCATGCGCGAGATGCTGATCGAAGGCCTGGTCGGGATCGCCAACGGCGAGAACCCGCGGTCGATCGAGATCCGCCTGCAGGGTTACCTGGTCTAGCCGCTGCGATGCCGCGCAAGCGCCCGCCAGAGGATCCGGAATCGCACGACCGCTGGCTGGTTTCGTATGCGGACTTCATCACGCTCCTGTTTGCGTTCTTCGTCGTGATGTATGCGATCTCGCAGGTGAACGAAAGCAAGTACCGGGTGCTCAGCGATTCGCTGGTGCAGGCCTTCCAGAACCCGTCGCGGCTGCCCGATGCCCAGAGCCCCACCAATTCGCCGCGCTCGATCCTCGGCAAGGAGCAGGGCGGGATCGTCGGTCCCGCGCCGGGTTCGCCCGAGGACGAGGCGGCGATCCGGGCGATGATGGCGCGCATGCGCGAACTCGGCGCGGAGCTGTCGACGATGCTCGATCCGCTGGTGAAGGACGGGCTGGTGCGGGTCAGCGAGACCCGCCAGGGCCTGGTGATCGAGATCAATGCGAGCGTGCTGTTCCGGTCCGGCCAGTCCGCGCTCGAGCCGGCGGCGACCCGCACGCTGTCCGAGGTCGCCAGGGTACTCGCGCGCACCCGCAGTGCGATTGCCGTGGAAGGCCATACCGACGACGTGCCGATCGCGACGCCGGCGTTCGCCTCCAACTGGGAACTGTCGGCATCGCGGGCGGCAACCGTGGTCCGGCTGTTCGTCGAGAACGGCATCCCGGCGGCGCGGCTCACCGCGATCGGGCATGCCGACAACCAGCCGGTCGTCCCGGGTGGCAGCCCCGAGGCGCGCGCGCGCAATCGCCGGGTGGCCGTGATCATCCAGGCCGAACCCCTGCCCGGGCAGCCGCAATTGCCTCGGCCAGCCAGTCTTCCGCAGGCGCCCGCCGAACCGCCGGCGCCCGTGCCGGCCCCGGCGGCGACTGCCCCACCGGTGGCTCCGGGTGTCCCGCCCGTGGTGCCCCAGCCGCCGACCGCCGTCCTTCCGCAGAAGTGAGCGCAGGGGTGGCGCGGGGGTGAACGCAGCGTCGTCCGCGCGCAAGCGCGCCCGATCGGCCGGCGGCCGGCCCCGGGTCAGACCTTGCCGAGATTGCGCCCGGAGCCGCCCATGCGCGTCTGTCCGTCGGGACCGTACAAGGAAGGCTGGGCGCCCGAGGCGAGGGCGGACAGCAACTGCTGGTTGTGCTGCAGGCGGGTCTCGATGAGCACGCCGTTCTCGCGGTTCAGCGCCTGCGCCCGCGAAGCGGTGTCGAGCAGCCGTTGCCAGGACGCCGACAACGCGCCGGACTCGTTGCCGCCATGCACGAGCAGCCATTGCGCCATGCCGTTGCGGTCGGGGGCGAATGCCTGGCTGGTGAGATAGGCGGCGCGGCGGCGGGCCAGGTCGTTCAGCGCACCGATGCGTTCGGACTTGGAGGGCCCGATCTGCAGCAAGGCCTCGATGTCCCGCGCGGCAAGTGCCGCCTGCTCCGTCCGGAGCAGTTCGTGGAAGTCGGCGAATGCCGCCGCTTCGGCATGCAGGTCGGCGATGAATCGGGAGCGGGGGTCCGCCGGACTGGCCCGCGGCGCGGTCGGTGCGCTCACGCGCTCAGGCGGGTCCGCGCTGGAGCAGGAGTTCCTTGACGCTGGACAGCAACCGGTCTGCGACGACTTCGGAGTCGACCTTGAACCGGCCCTCGCTGATCGCGTCCTTGATTGCCTGGACCTGTGCGCCATTGACCACCGGGACGCCGGCCAGCACGCCCTCGAGTTCGTTCAGGCGCGCGGAAAGGCTGGTGATCTCGACGCTGTCACCCGCCGAGCCTCCGGCCGGTGCACGAGCGACCGTCCCCTGGCGACCGGGTGTCTCGGTGACACGCGTGACCGGGGTGGAGGAAGGAATGCCGCTGTCGATCTTCATCTTCATGAGCTCATTTACGACCGGGGAGGCAGAACCTTTAGGGGCGATCCGCACGAAAGAAGATTCGGGTGGATCGGAAGAAACCATGCGGCCCGCTATCCGCTATGGTGCGTCAGTCATTGACTCTACGCAAGGGGTGCGCCCGACGTCATCGTCCAGACTTGATGCAGGCCCGGCTGCCGCGGCGCTCCCGCCCCCCGCCGACGACTTACTGGATCACCACCACGCCGTTGGAGCGGACGATGCCGCGGACGGTCTTGCCCGATCCGACACGGACGTCGACGCCCTGTCCGACCGCCGCGTTGCCCAGCGCCCTGCCATCGGACGTCACGCTCAATGTCGCCGACTCATAGACCACGCGCACGGCCTGCCCGTTCACGACGGCAAGCACCTGCTTGAGGTTCTCGGCACGCAGCACGCCGCCTGCCTGCACGGGCGAAGCCAGCACGCGTCCGACCGCGAGGTTGGGATCCTGCAGCACCGACGCCGGCAGGGCAGTCAGTTCCTCGATGCGGGTGGCCAGGTCGCCGGCATCCACGACGCTGCCCGCCATCAGGGCACGGGTGGCGACCACCACCGGCGCGGAAACCCTTACCGAGGCCGGCACGTATACCTGCCAGGCCTGCGGCCTCAGGCAGCGCACCCCCACCGACACCTGTCCCCAGGGTCTTGTGCCAGGGGCCATGAACGCCTGCATCTCGTCGCAGGCCGGCAGGCGGCTTCGGTCATCGAGCGGGTTCACCGTGATGCGAACCTCGCCGGGCAGCGATGCGGTCTGTTCCTGCAGGTGGCGCTGCACCGACTGCAGGATGCGTTCGTTCTGGAGCAGGGTGGCCGGTGACGGGGCTGCGGGCACCGTCGCCGGCGCGGGCTGCGCGGCCACCGGCGCG
>JAIENF010000277.1 GCA_019751575.1 Burkholderiales bacterium | reverse complement strand
GGTGATCGGCCTGTTCGGCGTTGCCTCGACCTTCAGCGCGGAGGCGCTGGCGCGCGGGCGCGAGTTCGGCGTGCAGCGCTGCCTGGGCATGACCCGGCGCGAGATCGCGCTGCAGCTGGCCGCCGAGGGCGCACTGTTCGCCACGCTCGGCGCGCTGATCGGCGGGCTGCTCGGGCTGGCGATCAGCCTGGTGCTGATCGACGTGATCAATCCGCAATCGTTCAACTGGACGATGCCGCTCGACCTGCCCGCCGGATTCCTGGCGGTGCTGGCAGTGGCGCTGGTGCTGGCGGCATCGGTGACGGCGGTGGTGAGCGCGCGCGGCGCGCTGTCGGTGGCGGCGGTGCGGGCGGTGCGGGACGACTGGTGAGGACGAGCGCTCGATGAACGGATTCGCGGCGCGCAGGCGCCTGCTGGCGGCACTGGCCGCGTGGCCGTCGCTGCCTGCGGCGGGACAGTCCGCGGCCGTGGAACCGCAGGGTGTCCGGCCTGCCGAGCGCAGGCCGAAGGGCAGCGCGCCCGGGCAGCCCGTGTATCCGGTCGTGCGTCGCGGCGTGCCGCTGGTCTTTCCGCGCGACTTCGGCGCGCATCCCGAGTACCGCACCGAGTGGTGGTACGCCACCGGATGGCTGAAGGTGCAGGGTGCCGTGCATGCGAAGGCGCCGCCGCTCGGCTTCCAGGTCACCTTCTTCCGCTCCCGGCCGCAGGTCGACACGCGCAACCCGAGCCGTTTCGCCGCGCGCGAACTGGTGCTCGCGCACGTCGGCCTGTCGGACGAGCGGCAGCGCTCGCTCGTCCATGACCAGCGCACCGCGCGCGCCGGGTTCGACCTCGCCGGCAGCAGCACGACCGACACCGATGTCTGGATCGACGACTGGCGCTTCTCGCGCCGTCCCGCAGGCGCAGGCGCGAGCCGCTACATCGCATCGATCCCGGGCAACCGGCTCGGCTTCGAACTGCAGCTCGACAGCACCCAGCCGCTGCTGCTGCATGGCGAAGCCGGCTTCAGCCAGAAGGGGCCGCTGGAGCGCCAGGCGAGCTACTACTACACCCAGCCGCATCTCGCGGTTTCCGGTCGCGTGGTCCGCGATTCGGTGCCACTCGAGGTGACCGGCCGAGCCTGGCTCGACCACGAGTGGTCGAGCGAGATCCTCGCCGACGGCGCGACCGGCTGGGACTGGATCGGCATCAACCTGGACGACGGCGGCGCGCTGATGGCGTTCCGCATCCGCGATCGAAACGGCGGGACCGTGTACGCAAGCGGCACCTGGCGCAGCGGCGCGCAGGGCACGGCACCACGCGTGCGCACCTTCGGCCCGCGTTCGGTCGTGTTCGAGCCACAGCGCACCTGGCGCTCGGCGCGCACCGGCGCCACCTGGCCGGTCGGCATGCGCGTCACCGTGGATGCCGGCAGCCCGGACGCCCTGACCCTCGACCTGGAAGCGATGTTCGACGACCAGGAACTCGACGCCCGCGCCAGCACCGGCATCGTCTACTGGGAAGGCGCCGTCACCGCCCGCCAGCAGGGCCGCCCCATCGGCCGCGGCTACCTCGAACTCACCGGCTACCACACCGCCGTCGTCCTCTGACCGGAAACCCGGACCAGAAATCCGGGTCAGAGACGAATTAAACCAATTGGGGTCAGACACGCATTCCGCCAATTCGTCTCTGACCCGGATTTCCGACCCTGGGGTCAGACCCCGATTATCGGCGCGCGGTATATTCAGTTCCGGCATCCGCCCTGACATTGCGCACCCCGACCTCGATGAACGATCCGACCCCGCTGATCCTGCCGACTTCCGAACGGGGCCTCGCGGTGGGCCAGGGCGTGGAGCGCGTCGAGGATGAGCGCCTGCTGCGCGGCCAGGGGGCGTTCGTCGACGACGTGCGGCTGCCCGAGGCGCTGCATGCGGTGATCCTGCGCAGTTCGGTCGCGCATGGACGGGTGCTCGGCGTCGACGGCTCGGCTGCGCGCGCGATGTCGGGCGTGCGCGCGGTATTCACGGCACAGGATGTGATCACGGTGCTCGGTGCACTGCCGCTGATCCCGATGCGCCTGGACCACCTGCCGGTGTTCGACCCGTTCCAGCAGCCGGTGGTCGCCTACGATCGCGTGCGCTACGTCGGAGAGCCACTGGCGATCATCGTCGCGGACACCGCGGCACTGGCCGAGGATGCGCTCGAGGCGATGTCCTGCGAGATCGAGTCGCTGCCGGCCGTGGTCGACGGCACCCTCATGGCGAAGGACGACACCCTGCTGTTCGAAGGCTCTGGCAGCAACCTCGCCGCCAGGGTCTGGGCCGAACGCGGCGACATCGATGCCGCCTTCGCGAACGCGCCCTATGTCCGGCGCGAGCACTTCAAGGTGCACCGCCACGCGGCCCTGCCGATGGAAACCCGCGGCGTGCTGGCGCACCAGGACCCGGTGACCGGCCGCCTCGTGGTACATGGCGCGAGCAAGGTGCCATTCGCCAACCGCCGCATCCTCGCTTCGCTGCTGTCGATGCCCGAGTCCGAGATCGACATGCTCGAGGGCGACACCGGCGGCTCCTTCGGTACCCGCGGCGAGTTCTACCCGGAAGACTTCCTGGTGCCGTTCGCCGCGCTGCGACTGGGCAAGCCGGTGAAGTGGATCGAGGACCGGCGCGAACACCTGCTCGCCTGCAACCATGCCCGCGACGTCGACTGCGAACTGGAACTGGCCTGCACCCGCGACGGCCGCGTGCTCGGCCTGCGCGGGCGCGTCGCGACCGACGTCGGCGCCTACATCCGCACCAACGCGATCGCACCCTCGCGCAACGTGGTGCAGCTGTCGACCGGCCCGTACCGCATCCCGGACGTCGACATGCGCCTGTCGATCCAGCTCACCAACAAGACCCCGGTCGGCACCTACCGCGGCCCGGGCCGCTGCGAGACCGATTTCTTCCGCGAGCGGATGTTCGACATCGTCGCCGACGACCTGGGCATCGACCGCGTCGAATTCCGCCGGCGCAACCTGCTCACCCGCGCGGAGATCGAAGCCCCGTGGAAGTTCGCCACGCTGCAGCCATACAACGCGGACAGCTTCACCGACAGCGGCGACTACCACGAGACCCTCGACCGCTGCCTCACCGAGTTCGACTGGACCGGCAAGTCGGCGCTGAACGGCCGGCTCGTGGATGGCCGCTACCACGGCATCGCGATCGGCGCCTATGTCGAGGGGGGCGCCTCCGGTCCGCGCGAAGGCGCGCGCCTGGTGCTCGAGGAAGACGGCCGCGTCGCGGTCTACACTGGCTCGTCGGCCAACGGCCAGGGCCTGGCCACGGTGCTCACCCAGATCGCCGCCGATGCGCTGGAGCGGCCGATGTCGGCGATCAGCGGCATCCACCACGGCTCGACCACCGGCGTGAAGGAAGGCTTCGGCAGCTACAGCTCGCGCAGCTCGGTGATGGGCGGCTCGGCGATCGTCACGGTGGCGAAGCTGCTGCGCGAGAAGATCCTCGCGGCGGCGGCGGAAGAACTCGGCTGCACGATCGACGACATCGCGCTGATCGGCGGCGACCGCATCGTCGCCCGCGACGGCCGCGCGCTGTCGCTGGCCGAACTCGCCCAGGCACGCGCGAAGCACGGCGGCCTGTCCGCCGAAGGCAGCTTCGCCAGTTCGAAGCGTACCTACAGCTACGGCGCGCATGCCGCGCATGTATCGGTGGATGTACGCACCGGCCATGTCGAAGTAGTCGACTATGTCGCAGTCGAGGATGTCGGGCGCATCATCAACCCGCACACGCTGCACGGACAGACGATGGGCGCGGTGGTGCAGGGCCTTGGCGGCGTGTTCCTCGAGCAGCTCGTCTACGACGACCAGGGCCAACTGCTCACCGGCTCGCTTGCCGACTACCTGATGCCGGTGGCCGACTCGTTCCCGTGCATCCGCGCGTTCGCGCTTGAGAATCATCCCTCGCCGCACAACCCGCTCGGCGCCAAGGGTGCCGGCGAAGGCGGCATCATCCCGGTCGCCGGCGTGGTGACCAACGCGGTCTCGGCCGCCTTGTCCTCCCTCGGCGTCGGTCCGCGCGAGCTGCCGCTGTCGCCCTCGAAACTCTGGCACCTGATCGACGCCGCGCGCCCGCGCACGGCTGCCTGATCGCCTCTGCCCGAACCTCGCAATCCAGCCATCCCCAAAGGAGTCCGCCGCATGAGCGAAGCCCCGAACCCGCAGGTCACGCACCCCAACAAGGGCGGCGTGCCGATCACCCTCGCCTGCGCACTGTACGACCGCATGCAGCCGCTGTACACCGGCGAAGTGAAGGCCGAGGGCATCGAGCTCACCTTCCGCGTCGAGGATTTCCCGCGCAAGCTGTTCGACCATGCGATGGCCGAGAAGTCCTTCGACGTCTGCGAGATGTCGTCGTCCGATTTCATCACCCGCCATGTGGCCGGCACCAATCCGTTCGTCGCGCTCCCGGTGTTCCCGTCGAAGATGTTCCGCCACGGCAACATCGTGATCAACGCGAAGTCCGGGATCAAGTCGCCGAAGGACCTGGAGGGCAAGCGCGTCGGCGTGATGCGCCACACGATGACGGCGGCCGTGTGGATCCGCGGCCACCTGCAGAACGACTACGGCGTCGACCTGAAGTCGATCAAGTGGCTCGAAGGCTCGATCAACACCCCGGGCATGCATGGCGTGCCGACCATCCACCCGCCCGGCTGGGACATCACCGTCAACCAGACCGGCAAGTCGCTGAGCCAGCTGATCGATGCCGGCGAGATCGACGCGACCATCGGCACCCACCTGCCCGACTCGCGCAAGACCAACCCCGACGTGCAGCGGATCTTCCCGAACTTCCGCGAAGTCGAGCGCGAGTACTACAAGAAGACCGGCATCTTCCCGGTGATGCACCTGATCGCGATCAAGCGCGAGGTGTACGAGAAGAACCCGTCCATCGCGAAGAGCCTGTACGACGCGTTCGAGAAGTCCAAGCGTGCGGCGCTGGTGCGCATGCGCAACTACTCCGCCCTGCGCTACATGCTCCCGTGGCTGCCCGACGAGATCGACGAGATGGAGCGCGTGTTCGGCGACGACCAGTGGACCTACGGCCTGGAGGCCAACCGGTCGACCTTCGAGACCATGATGAAGTTCATGGTGCAGCAGGACATGCTGAAGAAGGCGCCGACGGTGGAGGAGTTGTTCGTCAAGGTGGATTGACGGCAGGAGGCGCACGCACGTCGCGGCCGCCGCTGGGGCCTCGGTCGATCGGCGTGCGCCCCAGGCCCCGGCTTGGTCGTCGTTGCCCGCCCGCAGGAGATCCCGCGGCCTGGCGCACTGCGTCTACGGTCCCTCCGCCGGCGTCACCTCCGCCCCCACCCGCTCCACGATCAGCTTGTAGTGCTCCGGCCGCCGGTGCGCGGCGAAGTTGAACATCGTCTTCTTCAGGTCGGTCGCCAGGTCGATGTCCGCGTTGAAGCAGACCACCTCGTCTTCCTCGCTGACCGACTTGGCGACGATCTCGCCGGTCGGGGCGACGATCAGCGAATGGCCGAACATCCGGTTGCCATCCTCGAATCCGCACTTGGCGGTCTCGACCAGCCAGGTGGCGTTCTGGAAGGCCATCGACTGCGCCATGATCAGGTGGTGGTGCACGCGCAGCGCCGGCGGCTCGGGGTAGTGCAGGTTCTCGGTCGGGGTGTTGAAGCCGAGCGAAACGATCTCGGCGCCCTGCAGCGCGAGCACGCGGAACGCCTCCGGCCAGCGGCGGTCGTTGCAGATCAGCATGCCGGCGATCATGTCCATGAACTTCCAGACGCGGAAGCCGAGGTTGCCGACCTCGAAGTACTTCTTCTCCAGGTGCTGGAACGCCGCCTCGGGCTTGTGCTCGGCATGGCCGGGAAGGTGGATCTTGCGGTACTTTCCGGCGATGCGACCGTCCGGCCCGCCAGGATCGCGGTGTTGTAGCGATGCACGACGCCGTCCTCGACGATGCGCTCTGCATAGCCGAGGTAGAAGCCGATGCCGAGCTTCTTCGCCTCGTCGAACAGCGGCTGGGATTCCGGCGAAGGCATCGTGAATTCGTAGAACCGGCGATCGACCTCGTCCTGGTCCTCGAACCAGTAGCGCGGGAAGAAGGTGGTGAACGCGAGTTCCGGGAACACGACATAGCGCGCGCCCATCGCATGCGCATCGCGCAGCAGCTTGACCAGCCGCGCGGCCGCGGTGGTGCGGGTGTCGGCCAGGTGGAGCGGGCCGAGCTGGGCCGCGGCGATCTTCAGGTGTCGAGCCATGTCATTCCCCGATGTCGTTGCTGATGGATTCCAGGAAGGAAGCGGTGGTGCTCAGGGCCGCTGCAGCACGGGCAGTTCGCGCTGGAAAAGCCGGCGCCCGCGCTTGAAGCCGGCCAGCGGCAGCGCTGCCTTTGCGATCACGTCCCCGGGCGTGTCCTCGCCCCAGACCACGATAT
>JAIENF010000018.1 GCA_019751575.1 Burkholderiales bacterium | reverse complement strand
CGCCGATGCGTGGATCGTGCACGTCGCGATGGTCGACGGTAGCGTCCTCGAGTGCGCGATACACGCCCGGTGGTGGCACCCGTGAACGTCGCGCCGACGCGAGGCCGAACACCTCGGTTGCGGCGATCCTGCCGCTCACTGCATGGCGCAGGACGGCTCCCGGATTGAGGATGGCCATGCGATCGACGAGCGCCGGGTCTGCGCTGCCGGCGAGGTCGGTCTTGGTCAGCACGAGGGTGTCGGCAACCGCGACCTGGCGCAGCGACTGCGCGTGCGTGTCGAGCGTGGAAAGACCGAGCACTGCATCGACGGTCGTCACCACGTCGCCAAGGCAGTACAGCCCCGCGAGGTCGCGGTCGACCATCAAGGCCTGCAGGATCGCCGCGGGATCAGCGAGCCCGGAGGTCTCGATCACCACGCGCTCGAACGCAGGCAGCCTGCCGTCGGCGCGTCGCCCCGCCAGGTCGCGCAGCGTCATCACCAGGTCGCTGCGCACCTTGCAGCACAGGCAGCCCGTGGTCAGTTCGATGAAGTCCTCGTCGCTTGCCTCGATCAGGTCATGGTCGATCCCGACTTCGCCGAACTCGTTGATGATCACCACCGTACGACCGAGCGCGGGGTCGCGAAGCAGTTGCCGGAGCAGCGTGGTCTTGCCGCTGCCCAGGAACCCGGTGATCACCGATACCGGCACGGTTGCCATTGCAGTCGTCACGAGGCGGGGCCGGACGCGGCACCAAGGCCGATGCGCACGCGCGGGCCTGCCGCGATGCCCAGCGATTCGCGCAACGTGCGCAGGAGGCCGAGCGTGGATGCACAGGGCTTGCGCCGGAGCATCCCGGCCGGCTGGCCGGCTGCATCGCGCGCGTGCCAGCAGATCCACCAGCGGACCGGCTCGTCCGACGGGACGGCGGCTGCGATCGACAGGCACAGTGAACCGGGACCATCGATGCGGAGCAGCTCCGCCGCTGCAGCGGCAGATGGAACAGCCGCAGGGGCTTGCTCGATCACGGATGCCGCGACGACCGTCGCATCGACGCCCCACAGGCCGAGGCTTTCGCGCACCAGGGCCACCAGCGCCGCACGCGCTGCCGCGGGAGGCTGGTCCGCGGCATTCACCGCGGCTGCAGGCCCGCGCCAGCCAGCAGCGCAGGGTCGAGGGTGCGCTTCAGGTACTTTCCGTCGCTCAGTTCCGCGCTGAACCTGCCCTCCTCGACCACGACCTTCCCGCGCGCGACCGTCAGCACCGGCCATGCATGTACCTCGTGCCCTTCCCAGGGCGAGTAGTCGGACTCGTGCAGGAACTCGTTGCGCACGATCCGGCGCAGCGCAGGATCGAGCACGGTGATGTCGGCGTCGCTGCCAGGCGCCAGCGCTCCCTTGCGCGGATAAAGGCCCATCAACCGGGCTGCATTGGTCGAGGTGAGGTCGACGAACTTCTCGAGCGGCCAGCCGCGCTTGCCGACCATTTCCGTGTACATCACGGCAAGCCTTGGCTCCACGCCGGAATTGCCGCCGGTGGTGTCGTCGAAGCGGCTGCCCTGGACCTTGGTCGCCAGCGAGCAGCAAAGCTCATCGGTGGCGACGGTCTGCAGCGAACCGTCCGTCGCGCCGCTCCACAGTGCCTGCTGGTCGGCCTGGGACTTGAGCGACGGATAGGTGTGGTACATCTGCCCGTTCGGACGCAGGTAGTCGTCGGCGTTGAACAGCATGTACTGGTGCAGCGTCTCGCCATAGACCGGGCTGCCCTTGGCGCGTGCCTCGCGGATCGCCTCGACGCCGGTTGCCGCGCTGACATGCATGAAGTAGATCGCCGCCTTGCCCGGCACGCTTTCGGCAAGTCGGATCACGCGCCTGAACGAAAGGTCTTCCGACAGCGTGTTGTGCACCTCCGGCAGGTAGCGGAAGTGGGTGCGGCCCTCGCGGATCAGCTTGTCGTACATGTGCATGACGATGTCGTTGTCCTCGCCATGCATCACGCACATGCCGCCTTCCTTCGCCACCACCTGGAACACCTCCCAGATGTCGCCGAAGTCGACCATCCGCCCCTTGCGGCTGGGGGTGATGTCGGTGGTGAAGATCTTGATCGTCGGATAGCCATCGCGGATCGCGTCTGCGATCTGCCCGAACAGTTCCGGCGGCAACTGGCCCTCGATCATCAGGTGGAAGCTGTAGTCGCAGAAGCACTTGCCCACCCAGTCTTCGTCGCGGCGCGCGATCGCCTGCGGAAGCGTGTTGCCATGGGTCCAGCGCACGAAGTCGATGAGCGTCGTCGTGCCACCGTGCAGCGCCGCCCGGCTCACCGTCTCCGGCGGATCGGAAAACCCGGCCGTGCCATCCGGGTTGGGCACGTGCCACAGGCAGTGCACGTGCGGGTCGATGCCGCCCGGCATCACGATGCGATCGCCGGCGTCGATCAGCCGGTGCGTGGCGCCGGCGTCGTACGTCCCCGCGCTCGCCACGGCGACGATCTTCTCGCCCTGGATGGCCACGTCGAAGGCCCCCGTGCCCATCGGGGTCACCACCTTCTTCCCCCTGATCACCAGGTCGAGCATCGTGTCTGTCCCCTTTTCATTGTGCCGAGATACGTCCACTGTCCAGCCAGGCTGTCCACCCACGGGTCGGCGGCGCGCCTCACTCGGTCTTGATGCCCGCGGCCTTGATCACCTTGCCCAGCCGGTCGATCTGCGAACGGATGAATCGGTCGAACTCCTCCGGCGTGCTCGACTTCGGATCGGTACCGAGATTCTGCAGCCGTTCGCGAACGTCCGGCAACTGCACGATGCGGGCGACTTCCTTCGACAACTGGTTGACCACCGCGCGCGGCGCCTTCGCATTGCCAAGCAGGCCGAACCACTGGTCGAACTCATGGCCGGGCAGGCCCTCGCCCACCGTCGGCAGGTTCGGGAACATCGGGGAACGCTTCGGGGTGCTGACGCCCAGGGCGATGACGCGCCCGTCGCGGATGAACGGGGCGGCCACGCCCAGCGACAGCCAGGTGAAGCCGATCCGCCCGCTGATCACGTCGTTCATGGCCTCCAGCGGGCCCTTGTAGGGGATGTACGGGGCGTTGATGCCGGCTTCCAGGTTGAACATCTCGCCATTGATGTGCGCGCCACTGCCCACGCCGGCCGAGCCATAGCTGATCTGGCCGGGCTTCGCCTTCGCCGCTGCGATGAGTTCCTTGACCGACTTGACGCCGAGTTCCTTGCTGGCCGCAAGCACGTGCGCGCCGGTCACCACCTGGGAGATGCCGGCGAAATCGCGCACCGTGTCGTAGGGCAGCTTCGAGAACAGCGTCGCGCTGATCGCATGCTGAGCGGACACCATCAGCATCGTGTGGCCGTCCGGGTTCGCCGCGATCATCGTCTGCGAGGCCACCACCCCGCCACCGCTGGGCCGATTGTCGACCACCACCTGCTGGCCCCAGTTCTCGGTCATCTTCTGGCCGACCGTGCGCGCCAGGATGTCGGTCAGGCTGCCCGGCGCGAAGCCGACCAGCATGCGCATCGGTTGCACCGGGAACCTGGCTGCCTCCGCCGCCATTGCGCCGGCGCTGCCGAGCAGCAGCACGGCGCATGCGCCGACGCGGCACGCCGCGCTCGAGACTGCGGAAGAAAGGCCGATCGTGCTGTCGCTGGGCATGGATGCTGGCTCCGGTGGATGGCTGTGCAGGCGGTTCAGGGTGTCGAGTGTAGCGCTGCCCGCCGTCGCCAGACGGCTCATTGCACGGGTATGTCGATGCCAATGCCTCGGCTGGCCGCCTGGTCGAGCAGGACGGCGGCCACCGCGAGGTCTTCCAGCCCGAGTCCGTGGGATTCGAACAGCGTGATCTCGTCCACGGCCCCGCGGCCCGTCGCGCGGCCGCCAACCACGTCCGACAGCGGCACCACCCGGCTCCAGTCGAACCCGGGGGCGGCGATCAGGTCACCGCTTTCGAGCCGGGCGACGTCCACGTCGTCGGCGACGATGCGCGTGGCGCGGTCCACTGCCAGCGCATCGAGTTCGCGCTTCTCGGCGAAATTCGAGCCGGCGGCATTCACGTGCACGCCGGGCGACAGCCATGCACCGTCGAACAGCGGCACCCTGGATCCGGTGATGGTGGTGACCACGTCCGCTTCGCGCACGGCGGCTTCCACGTCGGCCACCGGCACGAGCGACGGCGCGCCGGCGCCGAGCACCGCGCCCATCTCGGCGATGAAGGATGCGACCCGTTCCGGGGAACGGCTGACCACGTTCACCCGCTCCAGCGACGGCAGCACGAGACGGATCGCCTCGAGCTGCGCACGCGCCTGCCATCCGGCACCGAACAGCGTCATCACGCGGCTGTCCGGACGCGCCATGAACCGCGTCGCGACGCCGCTGGCCGCACCGGTCCGGATCTGGGCCAGCAGTTCAGCCTCGAGCACGCCGACCAGCGCACCGGTCGAGATGCGCCAGCAGAGCACCTGGAAGCTGGAGCCTACGGTGATGTCCTGGCGCACGATCGGGTAGACCTTCATCGCCATCAGGTCCAGTGCACTGGAGATCGCCCCCATCGCATTCACCGTCGCGCCCTTGAGCGCGCCCCGGCTGCGCGGGACGTTGACGGCGTCGCCGGTCGACACGTCCCGGAACGACTGTTCTACCGCAGGCAGCGCGGCCGCCATGGTCAGCAGTTCGCGCACATGTGCTTCCTTCAGCAGCGTAGCCATCGATTTACCTTGCTCGTCATGTTCGGACGGGAAGGATAGCCAAAAAGCGCTGCGAGCCCGCACCTTGCGTGCCAGGCGGGTCGTCGGCATGCGCCCTGCCATGCAAGGGGGAGCCTGGGGGTGGGGTGGCTGATGGGACTCGAACCCACGACAACCGGAATCACAATCCTGAAGCCACGCAAGAAAACCGCGTAATATCAGGTGCTTGCAGATTTCGGATGTGGGCGAAGACCGTCTGTCACCGTAGGAGCGCAGGCTGGCGCTGGCACAATTCTACCCACAGTTCGCAAACCTTCTGCAACGGCGCTACAGCGCCGCTGCCTCGATCTTCGCCCGCAGCTTCGCCTCGAGGTCGCGCAGTTTCTCGACCTGTTCCGCCCGGCCTTCCTCGAATTCCTCGGCCGTGATGCCCTTGCGATTGGCCTGGCGGGCGAGCGAGCGAATCTCCGCGTTGATTTCCCGGGACATGCCCGCGTGCCGGACCTGCGCCTGATAGGCGAGCGTGTCGGTCGGGTAGGACCGGGCCTTGATGCCGATCGCCCCCAGCGCGGCCCCACCGACCGACGACACCTCCCGGCCGAAGATGTCGGTCTTGCCGGTGGCGGCCGCCGCGATCGACTCGGTCGACCATGTGTTCGGCAGGCCGGGCAGGTTCGGGGCGAAGGCCTTGTAGAGGTAGTCGGCGACCTTCGTGCCGCGCTCGGCCAGGGTGTCCGATTCCTTCGTGATTTCGCGGCCGGTGAAGGCGGACTGGTTGAGCAGGAGCTCGCCCAGCATCATCAGGGGCCCGCCGGGCAGCATCGCCGGCAGGATCGGGAACGCGCTGTTGGTCGCGCCGGTGTCCACGATGTCGCCGATCGGAATCCAGCGCCGGATGTCGAGGTAGACCGGCGAGCCATGCTGGTCGTTCCACGGCATGCGCACCAGCTTGGGCGCGATCACGCCCAGCACGCGGCCGGACAATTCCTCGGGCAGCAGCGCCCGCTCCCGGTCTTCGTCCCCGCCCGACATCGCGTAGCCCAGGGCGTTCGCGGCGCCGATCATGAGCGCCAGTTTCGCCAGCTTCCACGGCTTGTTTTGCATGACGTCCCACAGCATCGGGATCGCCCGGTAGACGAAGCTCACGAACGGGAACGCCGTGTTGCGCATCAGCTGGATCCACGGCGCGTTGATCGAATAGTCGAGGAACGACCGGCGGGCGATCTTGCCGGCCTCGTTGGCCGTCATCCCCTGCTCGATCGCCTTCAGGTACGCCGCGAAGCGGAAAACGGTGTCCTCGGCCTCGTACATGTCCATCATCAGCCCGGCGGCTTTCTGAACACCCTTGCCCGGCTTGCTGGAGGTGAGCGCTGCCCATCCATCCGACAGGCGTCGGGACAGGACGAACTGCAGCGCCGCCAGCACGCCGACGGTGCCACGGGCTTCCCCGGCCTCGTCGAGTTGGGCCTCCAGCAATTCGAGCAGCGGCTCCAGCTGATCCTTCTGGATTTCCGACAGGACGTACAGGCCTTGCGTGCCGCCGGCGTCCTCGAAGTCCTCGAAGGCGGTCTTCGCTGCGGCGTCGGTGTCGCGCCGCAGGTAGGTACGCAGGCCGCGGATGATGTCGATCGCCGTCACGTCGTGCCAGTCGGCCATGACGATGTTCGACACGACGTTGTTCATGTGCACGACGGGCGAGAGCGCGGTGTTGTGCGTCGGCACCATGCCC
>JAIENF010000533.1 GCA_019751575.1 Burkholderiales bacterium | reverse complement strand
CGCCGCCGGCCCGCCGATGCCCGCGCCCCCGCACCGACGTGGAACGGGTCTCAGCCCGGGCTCAGCCCGGGTCTCAACCCATCTGCTTCATGATCGCGTACAACGCATCCGCCATGCCAGGTGGCGATGCGCTGGGCGCAGCGACCAAAGCGGGTGTCGGCATCGCGATCGATGCGTGCGCGCATTGCGGCGCAT
Source organism: Burkholderiales bacterium (assembly GCA_019751575.1). Taxonomy (GTDB): domain Bacteria; phylum Pseudomonadota; class Gammaproteobacteria; order Burkholderiales; family CAIKXV01; genus CAIKXV01. Next base: position 6,165 of record JAIENF010000533.1, on the reverse strand, counting down.
GACTGTAGATCGTGGCGAGCATCGAGGACCCCTGGGTGATTGCGCGCTGTTGGCGCCGGCCGAAAATTGACCAGGGGAGGGTCAGCATTACCTAGGCGCAAACAGGCACCAGCGACGCCAGCCACGCATTGAAGTCCATCGGCTCGAGTACCCTGTGCGTGGTGCCGTCGGGCCAGGGCGTCTTGAGCACGTAGCGCACCTGCCCCGCGCGCGGACCCTCCGCGATCCGCCAGCGCGCCCAACGCCCGGAACACCGGCGTTCCGGCGCTGTCGGTCACCTAGACCCCATCGACGAAGATCATATGGATCGATTTACGCCGGAACGGCAGGTAACCAATTCATTGCAGACCGGAACGACGGACCGTGGAACGGCAGCATTGGCCAACAAGCAGACATCCACGGCGGCATTGACGACCGTCTCTTGTTGGCCGGAACCCGCATCTCAGGGTAACCCTCGCGGGTACAGGGCACGCGTTCTTTCGCGCCCCCGTTGCCTTAACGCTCGCTACTGAGCCGCTGGTGACGTGCTGCCAAGCATCGCGAGGCCGGAATCCCTAGGCAATCATCCGCCAAGCGGCCCAGAGACTGCGTCGTAGGCATATTCCGCTCCAGGCTCGTTGCCTTTCAGGCTCTCCGCGTTGGGCTCGCCCAGGTAACGCTCGCCGCGCTTTGCTGCCTCATCGGTTGCGGCGCGCGCACGAGGTCCGCGTGTTCGTTGATAAAGCGCAAAAGCCTGCTCGGGTGTGGCTTCGGATTTCAGGCAGCGCGTAAGGATCATCGCGTCTTCGATGGCATTGGCTGCGCCCTGTCCCAGAAACGGCAGCATTGGATGAGCTGCATCGCCGAGCAGCACGACGCGCCCGGAAGACCACTCCTCGAGCCACGGACGGCCAAACAAGCCCCACTTGAACACCTGGCCGAGCACGGGTCGGGAAATGATGGTTCGGGTGCCTTCGTCGAAGCTGGAAAATTCCTCGAGGAACTCGTCCAGCGGTGCCGGGATGAACCAGCCCTCCTCTTCCCACTGATTTCGGTGTGCAACTGCCACGAAATTCAGCAACTCGCCGCGCCGGACCAGATACCTGTTGATGTGGCGGCCCTGGCCAAAGGCGACTGCCGATTCGCACAGGTGTGGAGGCAGGTCGGCGGTAGCGACCAATCCTCGCCAGGCGACGAAGCCCGTAAAGACCGGGGGCGCCGGATGGAACAGCGCCTCGCGGATCGTCGAGCGAATGCCGTCGGCCGCGATCACCACATCCGCGATCTCCGAGCGACCGTCCGCGAACCTCAACTCCACTTGGCTCTTGCGCGGCTCGATTCGCTCGACGCACGATCCGAACCTCAGCGCATCCGGAGCCGTCTGCGCCAGGCGCGTGATCAGGGCATGCTGCAAATCCCAGCGATGCAGACGCAAATAGGGCGCGCCATAGAGCTCGCGAAAATCCTTGGTCATCATGCGGAAGATGACGCTACCGGTGCGGTAGTGCCGATACTCAGTCATCGGCGGCGTGACCGCGGTCGCTTCGAGGTCTGGCCCGAGGCCCAGATGGTAGAGCACTCGTGTCGCATTCGGCGCAAGCGTGATTCCCGCACCCTGATCGGTGAGTCGCGCCGCGCGCTCGTACACCGTTACCCTGAAGCCTGCCTGAGTCATGGCCAATGCGGTAGTCAGCCCACCGATACCGCCTCCGACAATCGCGATCTTCATGTTTGTCGTCTTAGCTTGGTAAGTGCAAGGAAAACCCCGCCCGCGCCGGTGGTGCCATCAGCCGGATGGTGAAGGCTCCGGATGCCGCGCCGATACGGGCAATCAGTGACGATGTTACCGCTGGAATCCGAGCCTGGACAACGCACGGGTTCCGATCAGCCCCCCGACGGCTGAAGCCGCACACAAATGCCCGTCCGTTTCCTCGCGCAGCACAGTGTGATGCCATAGCCTCGATGCCGATGCCGCTTGCACGCAGCGCTCGGAATGGCAGGGTCGCTGCAAGCAATCGCTGCTAGCGTATGATTTTAGCCTGTCACCCAAGAGAACGAGTCAGTTTCCGCATCTGTGATTTCGAATGTGTGGGCTATCAGGAGGAACGTCGATGCAAGTACGTGTGGTCAAGTATGTTTTGGGCGCAGCCCTGGTCGTCGGTGCGCCGAGTTTCGCCGGAGCTCAGAGCTACCCCAGCAAACCGATCCGGCTCATCGTACCGTTCGACGCCGGCGGTACTGTCGATACGCTCGCCCGCGTTGTCACCGCGCAGATCACGAAGCAATCCGGCGTGCGCTTCATCGTCGACAACCGGCCGGGCGCCAACAGCGCGATTGGCTCGGCGGTAGTGGCGCGGGCGACGCCCGACGGCTACACCGTGCTCAACGTATCGCCCTCGCTCGTGCTGAATGCACTGTTGAGCAAGGACGTGCCGTACGATCTTCAGAAGGACTTCGTTCCGGTCACGAACATCGGCGTCGGCCAGGGCTACCTTCTCGTGGTGCGCCAAGAACTGCCGGTCAAGTCCGTAAGCGAGCTGATCGCACTCGCGAAAAAGCGAGGTGACAAGCGCCTCACTTACGGCACGCCCGGCATCGGCAACGCGCTGCATGTCGCGTCCGAGATCTTTGCAATGAAAGCAGCCACACCGCTCCTGCATGTGCCTTACAAGGGCAGCGCGCCGGCGCTCGCAGCAATCGCCGCGGGTGAGGTCGATCTGATGATGCTGTCTCCACCTACCGTGTTTCCGTACGTACAGAACGGGAGAGTGCGGCCCATCGCCTTCACCGGGTCGGAGCGCTCGAAGGAGTTTCCGAATGTTCCGACGATGAAGGAAGCCGGAGTCGAGGATTGCGTCATCATGGGCACCTGGGTAGGCTGGTTCGTTCCTGCCGGCACCCCGCAGAAAGCAATTGCGGTGCTCGCTGAAGAGGTGAGGAAGGCCGTGCAGAGCCCCGAGGTCGCCAAGGTCCTCACGACCGGCGGATTCGAACCCGATGGCCGGTCGCCTGCGGACTTCGCGCGCTTCGTGAAGGCGGAGTGGCAGCGTTTCGGCGAAGTGCTCAGGAATGCGAAGATAGAGCTGAAGTAACGCTGACGCGCGGGACACGCCACGACCTCCTTGACTCGGGCAACGCGTTCTGCAGAAGGCAATGCGGCGAGCGTCACATCGCAGGCACCAGCGCCTGCAGTTCGACCGCGCCCGGTGAGCGCACATCGGCTTCGATCATCCGCACGCGCTTTCCGGCATCGGCACGCAGGCGATTGCCCAGCAGGCAGCCGGAGGTGCCGCCGCCAACGATGATGTAGTCGCTGGGTGATCGATCAGCGGGTCTCGGTCAGGGTCTCGGCCAGGGTCTCGGCCGGGGTCTCAACCCATCTGCTTCATGATCGCGTACAACGCATCCTGCGCCTCGAAGCCGATGCCGGGTCGGTCGGGCAACTGCAACCACCCTGCCTCGACCTTCGCATCGTCGGCGAAACCGGCGAACGCACCGAACACGCCCGGATAGGCCTCGCAGCCGCCCAGCCCGAAGCCGCCGACGATATGCAGCGTCATCTGGTTGCCGCCGTGCGGAAAGACCCGGCTGCGGCTCCAGCCATGGGCCTTCATCATCTCGAGCGTGCGCGCGAACTGGACGATGCCGTAGCTCTGCGGCACGTCGATCTGGATGAAGTCGCGCTCGCCCTGCAGGCCGCCGAAGCGGATCAGGTTCTCGATGTCCTGGGTGGAGAAGAGGTTCTCCCCGGTGCCGATCGCGGAACCATAGGTCGCGGAGAACTCGGACAGCAACGCGTAGTCGAGCGGATCGGTCGGCTCCTCGAACCACTTCAGCTGGTAGCGCCCGAGCGCCTTCGCATAGGCGAGCGAACGGCTGCGGTCGAAGCCGGCGTTGGCATCGACGGCCAGGCGCTTCGGGTCGCCGACCAGTTCCAGCGCGGCCTCGACCCGCCGGATGTCCTCTTCGAGCGGAGCGCCACCGACCTTGATCTTCATCACGTCGTAGCCCTGGTCGAACTTCATCCGGATCTCGTCCAGCAGTTCGGGGATGCCCTTGCCCGGCTCGTACCAGCCACCACCGACGTAGCACGGGATCTTCTGCAGCACCGCGCCACCGCTGTAGCGCTCGGCGAGCACCCGGTGCAATGGCTTTTCCTCGAGCTTGGCCACGGCATCCCAGACGGCGACCTCGATGGTGCCGATCGCGACCGAGCGCTCGGTATGGCCGCCGGGCTTCTCGCGTTGCATCATCACCGCAAGCACCTTCGCCGGATCGATGTTTCGGCCGGACGCGTCGAGCAGCGAAGCCGGCTCGGCCTTCAGGATGCGCGGGATGAAGCGGTCGCGCATCTGGGCACCGCAGGCGTAGCGGCCGGTCGAGTTGAACGAATAGCCGACCACCGGCCGGCCATCGCGCACCTGGTCCGTGTGCACGGCGACCACGGAGGTGGTCATCTCGCTGAAGTCGAACACGGCGTTGCGCAGGGTGGACTTGAGCGGCACGGCGACTTCGCGGATGTCTGTGATGCGCATGGCGTGGATTCCGTGTGAGGTTGGCGGGTCGGTCTAGCAGTCGATGCCGGATCGGCAGCCGGCCGCGGCCCGGCGCTGGCGGCGCATCTCGAACAGGCAAACGGCTGCGGCGGCAGCGACGTTCAGCGATTCGACGTCGGAGGCCTGGTCGATCGCCACCAGCGCGCCGCAGTCGGCGACGGCGGCCTCGACCGCCTCGCCCAGCCCGGCGCCTTCATGCCCGAACACCCAGGCACAGCGTGGCTTGAGGTCGACCGCGTCGAGCGTGCCCATCGCATGCGACGACGTGCCGTACAGCGGCACGCCGAGCGCGCGGCAGCAGGCGGCGAGGTCGTCGACGCTGGCCAGGTTGAGCAGCGCATGCGCGCCCATGGCGGCACGCATCACCTTCGGCGACCACAACGCGGCGGTGCCCGGACCGGCCACCGCGTGGCGCACGCCGGCGGCAGCGCAGGTGCGCAGGATGGCGCCGACATTGCCGGGATCCTGCAGACGGTCGAGCAGCACCACGTCCTGCCCGCGCATCGCGGCGAGGTCGCCGTCGCGCGGCATTATCTCGGCCACCAGCCGCGACGGGGAATCGAGGCCGGACAACTGGTCGAGCAACGACGCCGGAAACGCCAGCACCTCGATCTCGCGCGCACGGGCCTCGTCGAGCACGCGGCTCACGCCCGGCCAGCGAGAGGGCGTGTCGAGCGCCGCCGCATCGACCGCGAGCGTGGCGACCGGATGGTCGCGGTCGAGCCAGGCACCGATCAGGTGGTCACCCTCGAGCAGCGTGCGGTTGGAACGGGTCCGCTCGCGCGGTTCAGTGGCCAGCCGGCGTAACCGCTGGAACGTCGGGTTCGCCCGCGACGTGATCTGGATGACATCACTCATCGGGGGATGATAGCAACCAGCGAGCCGCACGCGGCGACGGCGCCCGCCTATACTCCGCCCGACGCAATGGCCAAGCCACAAGGATCGGCGCTGCCGGCCCGCCGGCGAACTTCCATCCAACCCACAAGGAGCCCCACCCCATGACGATCTCGATGTACGCCGCCTCCGTCCCGGTCTTCAAGCGCAACCTCGCCAATCTCTCGGCCATCCTCGAGAAGGCCGCGACCCACTGCGCCGCCCACAACATCACCGAGCCGGCGCTGCTGCAGGCGCGCCTGTTCCCCGACATGTTCGCCTTCACGAAGCAGGTGCAGGTGGCCGCCGATTTCGCCAAGGCCGGGGTCGGCCGCCTCGCCGGGACGGAACCGCCGAAGTTCGACGATACCGAGCAGTCGTTCGCCGACCTGAAGGCGCGCGTGGACAAGACCATCGCCTACATCGAGACCTTCACCGCCGCGCAGATCGATGGCAAGGAAGACACCCAGGTCTCGTACATGATGGGCAAGTTCCCGATCGACATGAAGGGCCAGGCCTACCTGCTCGGCTTCATCCTGCCGAACTTCTACTTCCACTACACGACGGCGTACAACCTGCTGCGCCACAACGGGGTGGCGATCGGCAAGAGCGACTTCATCGGACGCGGCTGACCGGCGCGGATCGACCAACCTACGGCCGCAGGCCCGCCGCCCGGATCACCTTCGCCCACGTCTCGATCTGCGACTGGATGTACGCCGCGAATTCGGCCGGCGAACTTCCGACCGGCTCGAAGCCC
>JAIENF010000799.1 GCA_019751575.1 Burkholderiales bacterium | reverse complement strand
GCAGCCTCACCGGCGGCAGCCTCGGCGCGCTGCTGCAGTTCCGCAGCGAGTCGCTCGACCCGGCCCAGAATGCGCTGGGCCGGATCGCGGTCGGGCTGGGCCAGATGTTCAACGACCAGCATCGCCTCGGGCAGGACCTGAACGGCGCGGCGGGTGGAAACTTCTTCGCGGTGCCCACCCCTGCAGTGACCCCGCGCAGCGGGACCACCGCCGTGGTCACCGGCGCGATCACCAGCGTGTCCGCGCTGACCACCAGCGACTACCGCCTGGTCTTCGACGGCACCAGCTATTCGGTGACCCGGCTTTCGGACAACGTGGTGAGCGGGCCGTTCGCGACCCTGCCGCAGACGGTCGACGGCGTCAGCCTGTCCCTCGGCAGCGGCACGCCAGCCGCCGGGAACTCGTGGCTGATCCAGCCCACCCGCTTCGGCGCCCGCGACCTGGGACTCGCAGTGAACGACCCGTCACTGGTCGCGGCGGCCGCGCCTGTGCGTTCGTCTGCGCCCGTGTCGAACCTCGGTTCGGCGACCATCGATGCGCCAGTGGTGAACGCCAGTACACAGCCCCCGCTGAATGCGGCGCTGTCGAACTCGGTGACGATCACGTTCAACACGCCGCCGACCTCGTTCAACGTCGTCGACAACACGGCGTCGGCGACGCTCGCGACCAACGTCGCGTTCACCGCCGGCATGACGATCAGCTACAACGGCTGGTCGACGCGGCTGGCCGGCAGGCCGGAGGCAGGCGACACGCTGCTCGTCCAGGCCAACACGGGCGGACGCGCCGACAATCGCAACGCGTTGCTGCTGGGGGCACTGCAGTCGGCGGGCGGCCTGGATGGCGGTGCCAGCACCTTCCAGACCGCCTACAGCTCGATGGTCGGCCGCATCGGTGCGGTCGCCAGCGAGGTCAAGGTGACCGGCAGCGCGCAGACCGAGATCCTCAAGGAGACCCGCTCGGCGCAGCAGTCGCTGTCCGGCGTGAACCTCGACGAAGAGGCGGCGAACCTGATCCGCTTCCAGCAGGCCTACCAGGCGGCGAGCAAGCTGATCTCGGTTTCCTCGCGGCTGTTCGATTCGATCCTCGAGATCAACTGACACGGGCGGCAGGCAGACCATGGGCATCCGCATCAGCACCAACAGTGTGTTCGACCAGGGCATCGCGGTGATCAACGACCGCCAGCGGGCGCTGCTCGACGTGCAGCAGCAGGTGTCCACCGGCCGGCGGGTGATCTCGCCTTCCGACGACCCGATCGCGGCTGGCCGCATCCTCGACCTGTCGCAGGCGAAGGCGGCGACCAGCCAGTTCGTCGAGAACGCAGGCGCGGCGACCTCGGCGCTGGCCGTGGCCGAGCAGTCGCTGCAGGGCGTGATCCGTTCGCTGCAGGACGTGCGCAGCACGATCATCGGTGCCGGCAACGCAACCCTCGGCGACAGCGGGCGCGCGATCCTCGCGCGCGAACTGCGCGGCAACTACCAGGAGCTGCTGGCGCTCGCCAACGCGACCGATGGGCAGGGCGGCTACCTGTTCTCCGGCTATCGCGGCCAGACCCAGCCGTTCTCGGAGACCGCGCCCGGCACGGTGCAGTATGCCGGCGACCAGGGCCAGCGGCTGCTGCAGATCAGCGCCGCGCGCTACGTGCCGATCAGCGACGCCGGCTCCGAGATCTTCCAGCGCATCCGTACCGGCAACGGCGACTTCACCGCCTCCGCAGCCCCCCTCAATGCCGGCACCGGCACCATCGGCATCGGTGCCGTGCCCGACCCGGCCGCCTGGAACGCGTCCACCAACCCGTCGAACTTCACCCTGCGCTTCGACGTGAACGGGGCAACCAATCCCGCCACCACCACGTACGACATCGTGGACAACGTCAGCGGCAACTCGCTGCTGACCGGCAGCCCGGCCGCGGCGAACGGACCCTACCTGCGTACCTTCACGCCGGGCAGCGCGATCAACCTGCGCAACCAGGGCGCCGAGCCGCCGTTCGACTACGGCGCGACCGTCACCATCACCGGCAACCCGGCGGATGCGGATACCTTCACCCTCGTGCAGAGCCCGACGCAGAGCATGTTCACCACCGTGAACAACCTGATCACGGCGCTGTCGACCACCATCAGCACGCCTGCGCAGAGCGCGAAGCTCACCAATGACCTGGGCGCTGCGCTGGCGAACATCGACCAGGCCATCAACCGGGCGCTCGACGTGCAGACCGCCATCGGCTCCCGGATGAAGGAAGTCGATGCGACCGAGGAGACCAACCGAGACCTCGGCATCCAGTTCGAGGAGAGCGTGCGCGACCTGCGCGATGTCGATTTCGCGAAGGCGATCAGCGACCTGACGCTGCAGCGGACGTTGCTGGAAGCAGCGCAGAAATCATTCGTCCAGGTGCAGAACCTCAGCCTGTTCGACCTGCTGTAACCACGCTCACCAGGTCCGGCCGGCACCCAGTTCGCGCAGGGTCGGCATGCCGTCCGGACGGCCGGCGTCGAACCAGTCCTCGATCAGGCGGAACGAGATCGACAGGCTGCGCGGCAGCAGGAAGCTGCCCGAGAGCAGGCCGGACACCATGTCGTCCCGGGTGAACCACCGCGCATCGTCTAGCTCGGTGGTGTCGACGGTGATGTCCTCGCTGGTGGCGAATGCATGGAAGCCGAGCATGATCGAACTCGGGAAGGGCCATGGCTGCGACGAGTGGTAGACCACTTCGCTGCAGACGATGCCGGTCTCTTCCTTCACTTCGCGTGCGACCGCTTCCTCGAGGGTTTCGCCCGGCTCCACGAAACCGGCGACGGTCGAGAAGCGCCCGGGCGGCCATTCCGGCTTCCGGCCAAGCAGGATGCGATCGCCGCGGCTGACCGCCACGATGACGGCCGGGTCGGTGCGCGGATAGCATGATCGCTTGCAGGCCTCGTTCAGGCAGATCCGCGAGTGGCCGGCTTCGGCGATCCGCGTGGGCGAGCCACAGCTGCCGCAGTGCCGATGCGTCTGGTGCCAGAACACCATCGCGCGGGCATGGGCGAGCAGGGCGCCTTCCCGCGCGGGCAGCAGGGCCGCGGTGTCGCGCAGGTCGCGGAACTCGCCCATCGTGCTAAGGCGGCCGTGCACCTCGTCTTCCCGCCCGGGCAGGCCGACCGCGAAGTAGGCGATGCCTTCGTCTTCGCCCAGCAGCACCACGGTATCGGTCAGCGCGACGAGTTCGGCCGCGGCCTCGCGGTCGAGCATCACCGCCGACAGGTCGTTGCCCGCGCAGACGAGGTTGCGGCTGCGCCAGACCGGCACCACGCGGCTTGCAGGGTCGGACAGGCGTGCCGCGAGCCAGTCGGCATCGCCGCGCAGGTGGGTGACGCGATCCACGACATAGCCGCAGAGACCGTTCAGGCGTGACTGTGATCGATGGTCCATGGGTGCCGAGCATACCTCCGGCACGATGGCACCGCCATGACGCAGGCCCCCGTCGCGGGGAACCTGGCGCCGGGCGGGCGTCCCGCTGCGTTCAGCGCTTCAGGCGGTTGCGCTTCCAGTCCTTGACGATCTCGCGTGCCGCGTTGAAGCCGGGCGCACCGGTGACGCCGCCGCCGGGGTGCGTGCCGGAGCCGCACAGGTAGAGTCCGCGCAGCGCGCCGCGGTAGTCGGCCTGGCCGAGGAAAGGCCTGGCGCTGTAGAGCTGGTCGGGCGTCAGCGCGCCGTGGAAGATGTCGCCGCCGACCAGCCCGTAGTCGCGTTCCAGGTCGAGCGGCGTGTTGGCCTTGTATCCGATCACCGAGCCGCTGAAGCCCGGCGCGAAGCGGTCGACCACCGCGAATGCGCGGTGCACGGATTCTTGCTTTGCGTCGTCCCACGACCGGCCGCCGGGCAGCTCGGGTGCAAACTGCTGGCAGAACAGGCTGGCGACATGCTGGCCCGGCGGCGCCAGCGAATCGTCGACCGTGCTCGGGATCAGGACCTCGACGATGGGCTCGCGCGCGAGGCCGTCGGTGCGCGCATCGAAGAACGCGCGCTCCATGTAGGCCAGCGACGGCGCGCAGATGATGCCCGACTGGTGGTGCACGCCGTCCCCCGGCAGGCAGGTGAACCGGGGCAGCGCGGACAGGGCGACATTGATGCGCACCGTTCCCGAACCGTTTCGATGGCCGGCGACCCGCTCGCGGAACTCGGCATCCAGGCTGTCCTGGGGCACCAGGTCGCGGTAGAGCAGCTTCGGGTTGACGTTCGAGACCACGCACCGGGCCTCGACCTCCGTGCCATCGGCCAGCACGACGCCGCAGGCCCGGCCCTCGCGCACGATGACCGATGCCACGGCGGCGTCGGTGACCAGTTCGACGCCGCGGCGGCGAGCCTCGGCCGCCATTGCCTGGGTGATCGAACCCATGCCGCCGACCGCATGGCCCCATGCGCCGCGCCGCCCGTTCACCTCGCCGAAGCAGTGGTGCAGCAGCACGTAGCCGCTGCCGGGCGTGTACGGGCTTGCGTAGTGCCCCACCACCGCATCGAAGCCGAGCGCCGCCTTGATCGGGTCGGACTCGAACCAGTTGTCCAGCAGGTCGCCGGCGCTCTTGGTGACCAGGTCGAGCAGGTCGCGCCGCTCGGGCATGGAAAGCCGGCGCACCCGGTTGCCGGTGGACAGCGCGCGCAGCATTTCGCCCAGGCCGCCGCCCACGTTCGGCGGGGTCTCGAGCACGATGCCGCGCAGCACGTCGGCGACCCGCTCCAGCCGCGCGTAGTAGTCCGGCAGCCGCTGCGCGTCGCGCGTGGAGAACTTCGCCACCTCGGCCTGGGTGGCTTCGAGCCCGCCGCCCATCTTCAGGTAGCTCGTGTCCGACAGCGGCAGGAAGTTGGCCAGCGGCCGCTCGAGCACGCGCAGGCCGTGCTCGGCGAGCCGCAGGTCGCGGATCACGGTCGGGTTGAGCAGGCTGACCGTGTAGGACAGCGCCGAGTTGCGGAACCCGGGATGGAAGTGCTCGGTCACCGCGGCACCGCCGAGCACCGGGCGCCGCTCGAGCACCCGCACCTTCAGGCCGGCGGCCGCGAGATAGCAGGCGCAGGTCAGCCCGTTGTGGCCTCCTCCGATGATCAGTGCATCGAGCATGGGTGCTGCCACCGAAGCCTCCCCGTGCCTATTGGTCCACCGGGTTGAACAGGTTGAGCACGCCATCCAGTCCGGCGTGGTTCAGCGCATGCGTGGCGGCCGCCTGCACGGCCGGCTTCGCGCGCCAGGCGACGCTGGTACCTGCCAGCGCCATCATCTTCAGGTCGTTCGCGCCATCGCCCACGGCCAGCACCTGGGAGGCGCCGATGCCGAGGTCGCGTGCATGGCTGGCGAGCTCGGCGGCCTTGGCATCGGCGTCCACGATGTCTCCGTCGAGTTCGCCGGTCAGCCGGCCATCCTCGACCACCAGCGTGTTGGAGCGCGTGAAGTCGATCTGCAGCTGCTCGCGCACCCGGTCGGTGAAGTAGGTGAAGCCGCCGGAGACCAGCAGCGTGCGCACGCCGAGGGTTCGCAGCCGGCGCAGCAGCGCCTCCGCCCCCGGGGAGTACCTCAGGCGTTCGACGAACACGGACTCGAGCGAGGCGGCTTCGATGCCGGCCAGCAGCTTCACCCGCCGGCGCAGGCTCGACGCATAGTCGAGCTCGCCGCGCATCGCCGCCGCGGTGATCTCGGACACCTTGTCCTTGCAGCCGGCGAAATCGGCCAGTTCGTCGATGCACTCGATGGTGATCAGGGTGGAGTCCATGTCGAACGCGGCGAGCTTCAGCGTGTCGAGGCCACGCTGTGCCGGCACCCAGGCCCAGTCGAGCTTCTCGTTGGCGCAGAACCCGGCGATGTGCTCGTGCGGCTTCGCGTCGACCAGCCGGTACGCGCTGTTGCCCAGGCCGGCGATCGACCGGGCCCCGGTGAAGGTGGCGAGCATCTTCAGCGCACGGGTCTCGACATCGACTCCCTGCACGATCAGTGTGGCGGGCGTTTCGTTTTGGGTCATTGCAGCGCCTGCAGGGTCTTGCGCAGCAGGTCCACCTTTTCGCCAGTGCTGGCGAGCGGGACATCGATGCGCAGCTTTTCGGAACCGGTCAGGCGGTGGCCAGGCCGGCTGCGGACCAGCGCGATCACCTTTTGCGGGTCGACCGGCGGGTTGGGAACGAACTGTATCTGGACTGCGCCCGCTCCGGCGTCGATGCGCATCACGCCCAGCGGTTTCGACAGGATTCGCAGCCGGTGAGTGTCGACCAGCGTGCGTGCCGGCTCGGGCAGCAACCCGAAACGGTCGACGAGTTCTTCGGACATTGCATCGAGTTCGGCCAGGGAATCGCAGTTGGCCAGACGCTTGTACAGTACCAGCCGTTCATGCACGTCGGCG
>JAIENF010000173.1 GCA_019751575.1 Burkholderiales bacterium | reverse complement strand
CCGAGTGGATCTCGCTGCCCAGCGCGACCATCACGCCACGCTCGCGCGCGGACGCACTGGCGGCGATGCGCACGGCGCACAGCAGGTTGCGCGGACCGTCGGCATCCTTCTCGTCGGCGTTGCGCTGCGCACCGGTCACCACGATCGGCCGGTCGGTGCCCACCGTGAGGTCCATCAGGTAGGCGGTTTCCTCCAGCGTCGCCGTGCCATGGGTGACGACGACCCCCGACACCGACTTGTCCTCGAGCACCCTGCGCAACGTGTCGCGCAGGCCGAAGGCGGTGGCGCTGTCCATCAGCGCGCTGTTGATGTTCGAGTGCTCGACGATGCGTACCTCGGCGACGTCCGACAGTTCCGGTATCGCGGAGACGAGGTCGCCCGCGCTGGCTGCCGACACGTGGCCGCCCAGGGCGGCGTCGTACTTCGATGCGATGGTACCGCCAGTACCGACGACACAGACCAGTGGTTTCTTCATGGGGGCTTCCTCAGTCCAGTTTAAGAAGGCGGCGCGCCGACAGGCCCAGGATGGCTTCCCGGTCCGCGGCATCGACGCCGGCCAGCCGCTCGACCACGTCGACCGGCCGCGTGTAACTCATGTCCGCAGGGCAATCGCTGCCCATCAGTATGCGGTCGGCACCCACCTGCGCGATCAGGTTGACCAGCGTCGCGTCGTCATGGGTGATCGTGTCGTAGTGGAACCGGCGCAGGTAGGCGGACGGGGGATGCGCGAGGTGCGCGAGTTCCTTGCGCACCGTGTGGCCATGGTCCCAGCGGCCGACCAGCGCCGGCAGCGAACCGCCGGCATGCGGCAGCACGACCTCGAGCTTCGGGAAGCGATCGAGCACGCCGCCGAAGATCAGCGACGCGGCCGCGATCGCGGTATCGGTGGGATTCCCGATCAGGTTGCGGAGGTGGTACTTGCGCATCCGTTCGGCACCCACCGGGTTCACCGGGTGCAGGAAGATCGGCAGGCCGAGCTGCTCGCAGCAGGCGTAGACCGGATCGAACGCCGGTTCGTCCAGGTTCTGGTCCATCACATGGGTCGCGATGTACACACCGCAGATGCCGGGCAGGCTGGCCGCGCGCCTGGCCTCTTCCACCGCCAGTTCGGGCGCCTGCATCGGCAGGGTCGCCAGCCCGACCAGTCTCTCGGGATGCAGCAGGTGCGCTTCGGCCAGGCCGTCGTTGTAGGCGCGCGCGAGCCTCGCCCCGAACTCGGGCGCGGCCCAGTAGACCATCGGCTGGGTAAGCGAGAGCGCATGCACGTCCACCCGGGCCGCATCCATCTCGCGCAGCCGGGACGGCAGGTCGATGTAGGACTGCTGGAACGTGGCCTTGTACTTCGGCACTGCGAACGTCACGTTGCCGCGCGGGTTGCGGCCGATCTCCACGCCCTGCGCCGGACCTTCGGCCTCGAGCAGCCTCACCCATGCCTCGGGATACCAGTGGGCATGGATATCGATGCTCGTCGTCATCTGGAAACTCCGGTCGCCTGCGGTTGCTGAAACGGGAACGCTGCGGGAATATACTGAAAAAAAGACGACATGCCCCAACGGGAGCACCCATGCAGCGAGCAGGACGGAGGAGCCGGCGTTTCACGCACGGCGTGACGGCGGCAATGGCATTGGCCTGCGGAGCGGCCGCGCCCGGAATCGTGGCCACGCGCGACGTGCTGGCGCAGGCAACGGCCTTCCCGACCCGGCCGATCCGCATGATCGTCCCGTTCGCACCTGGCGGCGGCACCGACGTCACCGCACGCCTGGTCGGAGCGCGGCTGGCACAGCGCCTGGGCCAGCCGGTGGTGGTCGACAATCGACCGGCAGCCGCCGGCGTGGTGGGCGCGGACCTCGTTGCGAAGGCGGTGCCCGACGGCCACACCATCCTGACCGCATCGGTCACCTTCGTGATCAGCGCTGCCTTGCAGAAGGGCCTGCCCTACGACGCCTTCCGCGACTTCGCCCCGATCACCCTGCTGATCGCGGCGCCGATGGGCGTGCTCGTGCATCCGTCGGTGCCCGCGAAGAACATCACCGAACTCGTCGCGCACGCGAAGAGCCAGCAGGGCCGGATCAACTACGGCTCGTCCGGCCCGGGCAGCATCGCGCACCTCTCCACCGAAGTGCTGGCCTCGATGGGCGGCATGAGGATGACGCACATACCGTACAAGGGCGTGGCCGCGTTCACCGCCGCTGCGCTGTCCAACGAGATCCAGGTCGCCCTGGGCAACCTGTTCTCGACCGAGAGCCTCTGGAAGTCGGGCCGGCTGCGCCTGATTGCCCACACCGGGTCCAGGCGGCTCGACACGATCCCCGACGTGCCGACGGTCGCCGAGTCCGGCATACCGGGCTACGAAGCGACCATCTGGTACGGCTTCCTGGCGCCGGCGAAGACCTCGCCTGCCATCGTGCAGCAGCTCTACCGCGAGATGCGGGCGATCGCCGAGACCCCCGACGTGCGCCAGACGCTGCTGGCACAGGGCAACGACGTGGTCGCCAGCACGCCCGAGGCGTTCGCGAAGTTCATGCGCTCGGAGGCGGCGAAGTGGGGCGAAGTCGGCCGGCGCCTCGGCGTGGCCATCGAATGAAAGAGGACCTGGCATGACGCGTGCAGGCATCTCCCCGACCGTGCAGCATGTATACGACTTCGACCAGCTCGGCGAGGTTCCGGCCAACCCCACCAGCCTGGAAGTGACTGCACGCCGGCTGCTGTCAGGGCCGGACATCCGCAGCGGCAAGTCATCCACCGTCGGCGCGGTGCTGCGCGGCGAACGCATCATCTGCACCCTCGGACGACAGGCACGGGGCACCGGCGCCAAGGCGCACAGCCATCCGAACGAGCAGTTCAACTTCATCCTGCACGGGATGATGATGAACGACATCGAAGGCGACCGGGTATTCGCCGGTCCGGGCAGCGTCCTGCACACGCCGGGCATGGTGGTGCACACCGGGCTGGCCTGTCCCGATGAAGACCTCGTCTTCCTCGCGGTGAAGGACACCCGGCACGGCATCGTCGGCCCGCCGGTCGATGGCCGCTACGACGGCCCGAACTGCTTCGCGGGCTTCGGCAGCCGGACTGCCGAGACACCGGAGACAACGGCCCAGGCGCTCGCGCACTGGCGCACGATGCCCACCGGTCCGGGCAAGCGCTATGTGTACGGGATGGTCGATGCCGATGGCCTGCGCGAGGGCCCGGCCAGCGCGTCGATGTCGCTGGCGTCCGAGTCGTCGCTGGCACCTGGCGTGCACGGGCGGCTGCTGACCGGCGAACGGATCCATGTCGGTGCCCTGCGGCTGGCGCCCGGCGCAAGCCTTCCCGCCCATGCGCACGACAACGAACAGTTCACGTTCGTTGTCGAGGGAAGCCTGCATGCAGACCTCGACGGGGTTCGTGTCGAGGTGCCGAAGTACAACATGCTGCATGTACCTTCCGGCAGTCGCCATGCGCTGCACGCGCCGGCCGGTGCACTGATCGTGCTGGCGCAGGATGCGCGGTCGGCATACGCCGGCTGACCCGACCGCCCGCGCCGGTCGGTCGGTGGCATGCCCGGCCTGCGCCGGTCGGTCGGTGGCATGCCCGGCCTGCGCCGGTCAGTCGGCAAACGTACCCGCAGCCTTGATGATCGGTGCCCACTTCGCCGCCTCGGCGCGTATGTAGGCCGCGAACCCGTCCGGGCCGGCGCGTTCGGCGGGCACCGGCTGCACGCCGAACTCGGCCAGCCGCTTCAGGTACCCGCCATCGGACGCCGTGGCCTTGAGTGCAGCCGCGAGCTGTTCCACCGCCGCGCGCGGCGTGCCCTTGGGCACCAGCATGCCGTACCACACCGCGAGTTCGAAGTCGGGCAAGCCCGATTCGGCCAGCGACGGGACGTCCGGCAGCGTCGGGATCCGTCCCCTCACCGTCACGCCGTAGGGCTTGATCGAGCCACCCTTGATGTGGCCGGTCGTCGTGGTGGTCTGGTCGCACTGGACGTCGATGCGGCCACCGAGCAGTTCGTTCAGCGCAGGGCCGGATCCGCGGAACGAGACCACGTTCATCTCGGTCTGCAGGCGCGACATGAACAACAGGCCGCACAGGTGGGACGCAGAGCCCATGCCGGCGTTGCCGAAGGTGAGCTTGTTGCCCTGCGCCTTGATCAGCGCGAACAGTTCACGCGCATCCTTCGCCGGCAGGTCCTTGCGCCCGACGATCGTCATCGGCACTTCGCCGACCATGCCCACGGTTTCGAACGACTCGACCGGATGGAACGGCAGCTTGCGGTAGAGGGTCACGCTGGTCGCCTGGCCGATGCTCGCCAGCAGCATCGTGTGGCCGTCCGGCCGCGCGGCGGCGACTTTCGCGCCACCGAGCGTTCCACCCGCGCCACCGACATTCTCCACCACCACCTGCTGGCCGAGCGGACCGCTCATCGCCTGCGCGATGACCCGTCCGAGTGCATCGCTCGGGCCACCGGCGGCGAACGGCACCACCATCGTGACCGGCCTGGATGGAAAGGCCTGCGCCGATGCAGGAAGCGAGACCTGCAGCAGGGGGACGCAGACGCAGGTGGCAGCCAGCAGCGTGCGGAAGCGGGTCATCGAGGATTCTCCGGGGTTGCGAACCCCGGGGTTACAGCAATATCGGTGCCACGCCGCGGCGCGCGCGGATTCAGCGCGGATTCAGCCCGGCTTCTCCGCGGCCCCTGCCCCGGCCGCGAGCAGCAGGCCGAGGTATCCCGCCGCCCCGGATACCAGCTCGCGAACTGGCAACTGCTCGTCGGCGGTGTGCCACAGGGCCTGGTCGCCCGGGCCCCACATCGCCGCCTCGCAGCCGAGGCGTGCAAGCAGGCCCGCATCGACGCAGCCATGGCTGGCGAACCGCTCCGGCTCGGGCACGCCCAGGCGCGCACAACCGGCGCGCACCGCCTGCATGAAGGCACCGTCGGCGTGCATTTCGGCGGGATACTGCAGCACGCCCGCGCGCACCTCGACCTGCCAGGGCTCGAGGCCCTGGAGCGCAGCTCTGATCTGTTCCAGCGCGGCGCCCGCATCGTCTCCTGGCAGCAGCCGACGGTCGAAGGTCAGGCGCACATGGTCCTGGATCGTGTGCGTTGCCTCCGGGAAGCTGCGGATGCCGGTCACGGCCAGTGTCGCCGCACCGAGCAGCGGGTGCCGCTTCGGCCCGAGGTCGAGGGCCGCGAGGCGGTCCATCACCGCGCGCGCACCGGCGATCGCATCGATGCCGGCCCAGGGCGTCGAGCTGTGGCTGCTCCGCCCGCGCACCTCGACATGCACGTCGAGACGGCCCTTGTTCGCGAGCGACACCCGGCCGCCGGTGCCGATGGCGACCACGCACAGCGCGGGCGGCGCGTCGATCGCCGACAGCATGCATTCGGCTGCCTCGTGGCTGCCGGTCTCGCCGGCCGTGCTGACCACCAGCATCCGCCGCGTACCCGGGTCGACCACGCCGGCCGCGACGAACGCGGCGATCGCCGCGGCAAGCGCGCCCTTCTGCTCGGCAATGCCTCGCCCGCGCAGTGCGGGTCCGTCCGGCGTATCGATCAGCTGGGCCTCGAAAGGCGACGGCATCGCATTGGCCGGATGGGTCATCGCATAGGACAGCAGCATCGCCGGACACGGGCCGGTGGCCGGACCCGATTCGAAGATCGCATTGCCCATCGCATCGCGCCGGCCTGCATGCCCGAACGCGGCGAGCATCGGCATCACGCAGTCGCCGATGAAGGACTGGATGGCGGGATCGGCCTCGAACAGCGAGCTCTGTTCGCTCGGCACCCGTACGAGCGTGCGGGCGAGCTCGACCAGCGCCGGCTCCGGGAAGACGGCGAGCAGCTCGCGCATGCCGCTCACCGTGGCGGCATCGCCGGCGGATAAGCCATGAGCACGGAACCCGCGTCCACGACCAGTTCCTGTCCCGTGATGTTGCGCGATCGTTCGCCGGCCATGAACAGCACCGCGTCGGCGATATCTTCGTCGGTGGAGATGCGGCGCAACGCGCAGTTGCCCTCGTAGAAGGCGCGCACTTCCTCGGGCGTGCGTCCGACCCGCCCCGCGGTGGCCTCGAGCACGCCCTCGAAGCGCGGACCTTCCACGCTGCCCGGGCAGACCAGGTTCACGCCGACGCCATGGGGGCCGGCCTCCAGCGCGGCACTCTTGGTCAGCCCGCGCAGCGCCCACTTCGATGCGGAATAGATGCTGCGGTAGTCCTTGCCGGTGGTGCCATAGGTGCCTCCGATGTTCACCACGCGCCCGCTGCGCCGCGCGACCATGGACGGCAGCACGTGCTTCATGGTGAGGAACAGGCCGCGCACGTTGACGTCCATCACCGCGTCGTAGTCGTCCTCGG
>JAIENF010000212.1 GCA_019751575.1 Burkholderiales bacterium | reverse complement strand
TCTGGCGGAGAGGGTGGGATTCGAACCCACGGTAGGCTTGCACCTACGCCTGATTTCGAGTCAGGTACATTCGACCACTCTGCCACCTCTCCGGGAGGCCGGATTTTACACGCATCCGCGTTTCGCGCCAGCGCCCCGGCAGGTGTGTCGTATCGGACATCCGCACCGTGACTTAACCCGCAACCGCCCGGCGGGGGGCATGGGACAATCGCGGCCCGTCGGACACCAGGGAAAGCCGATGCCTCTGTCGCTGACTCTGTTTCTGTCTCTGCTGTCGCTGTGCCTGGTCGTACCGTCGCTGCGGTTGCTGGTGTGGGGCGCGCTCGCCCGCAGCAGGCCGGTCGCGCGTCGATCCGCGCCGCTGGTGCTGCTGGCCGCACTCGCCGGCTGCGGAAAGACTGAACCGGCCGTCGACGTCGTTGCGCCCCTGGTACCGGGCGGGGAACTGGTCGTGCTCACCCACCAGAGCGCGACCACCTTCTACCAGGATGCGGAAGGGCGCCATACCGGCCTCGAGTACGAACTGGTCACGCGCTTCGCGGCCGAGGCCGGCTACAAGGTGCGATTCATCGCGCTGCCGAGCTTCGCCGCGGTGTTGCCGGCGCTCGCGCGCGGCGAAGGCCATATCGCCGCCGCCGGGCTCATCATCACGCCGGAGGCGTCGAAGCTGTTCACCTTCGGCCCGAGTTACCAGGAGGTTTCGCTCGAGGTCGTCTACGACACCGAGATGCAGCGCCCGCGCGGCCTCGGCAACCTCGTAGGCAAGCGGGTCGAGGTGCTTGCGGGTTCGCTCGCCATCCCCGAACTGGAGCGCATCCAGGAAAAGCTGCCGAAGCTCGCCTGGAGCGAAGTCGTTGCACGCGACGCAGAGGAAATGGCAGGACGCGTTGCCGGAGGACTCGCCGACTTCGCGGTCGCAGAATCACATGCCATCGATGTCGCGCGAAACTTCCATCCGACGATCGCCACCGCATTCGCGATCGGACAGCCACGAAAACTGGCCTGGGCGCTGCCGAAGAACGCAGACCCCGCACTGGTGAAGCAGCTGGACGCCTTCTTCGGGCGCATCCGCCGCGACGCCACGCTGACCCGGCTGATCGATCGCTACTACGGCCACCTGCAGCGGCTGACCGATGCGGACATCGCGCACTTCATGAGCCGGGTGCGCACCGTGCTGCCGCTCTACCGCAAGCATTTCCAGGACGCACAGGACCTGACCGGCATCGACTGGCGGCTGATCGCGGCCCTGGGCTTCCAGGAATCCCACTGGGATCCGAACGCGGTTTCGCCGACCGGCGTGCGCGGCCTGATGATGATGCAGGACGACACCGCCGCGCAGATGGGCGTGAAGAACCTGCTCGATCCGCGCGAGAACATCCTGGGTGGCGCGCGTTACTTCGCGATGCTGCGCGACCTGCTGCAGCGCGCCTCGGAGCCGGACCGCACCTGGATCGCACTGGCGGCCTACAACATCGGATTCGGCCACCTCGAGGACGCGCGCTCGATCGCGCGCTCGCTCAAGCTCGACCCGAACGTGTGGGTGAACATGAAGCAGGTTCTGCCGCTGCTGATGCGACCGGAGCATGCCGCAGTCACCAAGTTCGGCTATGCGCGCGGCGGCGAGGCGGTGATCCTCACCGAGAACGTGCGCCAGTACTTCGACATCCTGCAGCGGATAGAGCCGCCGCACCGGCCCGCGTTCGAGAGCCTGCGCGACGAGATCGCACTCATCCCGCGTGGCGAACGGGCCCCGTCGCTGAAGGGGCGCTGAAGCCGGGGCGGTCAGGCCTTGCCGACGACCTTCAGTCCGCCCATGTAGGGCTGCAGCGCCTCCGGCACGTCGATGCCGCCGTCGGCGCGCTGGTAGTTCTCCATCACCGCCACCAGCGTGCGCCCGACGGCCAGCCCGGAGCCGTTCAGCGTGTGCACGATCTCCGGCTTGCCCTTGGCATCCTTGCGGTAGCGCGCCTGCATCCGACGCGCCTGGAACGATTCGAAGTTGCTGCACGAGGAGATCTCGCGATAGGCCTGCTGCCCCGGCAACCACACCTCGAGGTCATAGGTCTTGGCCGAGCCGAAGCCCATGTCGCCGGTACAGAGCAGCATCGTGCGGTAAGGCAGCCCGAGCCGCTGCAGCACGGCCTCGGCATGGCCGGTCAATGCCTCGTGTGCTTCATGTGAGTCCTCGGGCTTCACGATCTGCACCACCTCGACCTTGTCGAACTGGTGCTGGCGGATCATGCCGCGCGTGTCGCGTCCGTAGGATCCTGCCTCGCTGCGGAAGCATGGGCTGTGGCAGACGAACTTCAGCGGCAGCACGTCGGCCGCGAGGATCTCGCCGCGCACGATGTTGGTCACCGGCACTTCGGCGGTCGGGATCAGGTAGAGCTTCGCTTCGTCTCCCCGGGGCACCGCGAACAGGTCTTCCTCGAACTTCGGCAACTGGCCGGTGCCGCGCAGGCTGTCCGCGTTCACCAGGTAGGGCGCGTAGACCTCGGTGTAGCCATGCTCGAGCGTATGCATGTCGAGCATGAACTGGGCAAGTGCGCGGTGCATGCGCGCGAGCGGCCCCTTCATCAGCGAGAAGCGTGCACCGGCGATCTTCGTCGCGGTCTCGAAGTCGAGCAGGCCCAGGCCTTCGCCCAGGTCGACATGGTCCTTCACCGGGAAGTCGAACGTGCGCGGCGTGCCGACAGTGCGCACCACCGCGTTGTCGTCGGCCGAGCGGCCGGCCGGCACGCTGTCGTGCGGCATGTTGGGCACGGCGGACAGGAAGGCTTCGATGTCTTCCTGCAGCGCGGCCAGCCGCTTCTCGTCGGCCGCCAGCTCGTCGGCGAAGCTCGCCACCGAGGCCTTCAGCGCGGCGACGTCCTCGGCGGCCTGCCCCTTCTTCATCGCCTCGCCGATCTGCTTCGACACCTGGTTGCGCCGCGCCTGCAGGTCCTGGGTATGCATCTGCAGCTGCTTGCGCTCGGCTTCGAGTGCCAGGAAACGCTCGCGGTCGAGCGTGTAGCCGCGGTCTGCAAGCCGGGTGGCGACGCGATCGAGGTCGGCGCGCAGCAGTTGGATGTCCAGCATGATGGGGAAGCCTGCAATGGGATAACCCGCTATTCTACGAAAAAGCGCACCGGCACAGGCGTGCACCATCCAGAGACCCACAGGAGGAAGGTTTGGCCCAGGCTCCCACGTCGATCCCGACCACGCGCGGCCCCGACCGGGAACCGCGCCGTCCGTCGCTGGCACTGCCGCCCGGAAGCTGCGACTGCCATTCCCATGTGTTCGGGCCGGCAGGCCGTTTCCCGTATGCGGCCACCCGCAGCTATACCCCGCCCGACTGCACCACCGAAGACTACGTGCGCATGCTCTCGACCATCGGCTGCGAGCGTGCGGTGATCGTGCAGCCGAGCTGCTATGCCACCGACAACGCGGCGACGCTGGATGCCCTGCGCTCGGGCACCTTCGACTTCCGCGGCGTCGCGGTCATCTCCGGCCACGAGCCCGACGCGGAACTGCAGGCGATGCATGACGCCGGCGTGCGCGGGGTGCGGCTCAACCTGCATACCCGCGGCGCAGTGCTCGGCCTGGAAGACGCCGGACGCATCGCCGCGCGGGTGCGGCCGCTCGGCTGGCATGTGCAGGTCTATGTCGCGACTGCCACCCTGCCCGACCTCGATGGCCTGCTCGCAACCCTGGGCGGCACGGTGGTGATCGACCACATGGGCCAGCCCGATGTGCGCGCCGGTGTCGACGCGCCCGCGTTCCGCACCCTGCTGCGCGCGCTGGCCGATGGCCGCTGCTGGGTCAAGCTGTCGGGTGCCTACCGTCTGTCATCTTCGCATCCGGGCTATCCCGAGGTGACGCCCTTCGCACGCGCGCTGGTCGAGGCGAACCCGGCGCAACTCGTCTGGGGCAGCGACTGGCCGCATCCGAACTTCGCCGGCACGATGCCCAACGACGCAGAACTGGTCGACCTGCTGGCCGACTGGATCCCCGATGCAGGCGTACGCCGGCAGGTGCTGGTGGACAACCCGGCACGGCTCTACGACTTCCCGAGGAGCACCTGATGGACAGGCAATCGAACGCTGGCGTCGCCGAGACCGGCGGTGCCGCCGTGCTGGCGGCACTGCTGCTCTGCCCGATCGCGGCGATGGCACAGCCGGGGTCCCAGGCCGGCGCGCAGGCCGCATGGCCGGCCAAGCCGGTGCGCCTGATCGTGCCGCTGGCGCCCGGCGGCAACCAGGACCTGATCGCGCGCAACGTGATGCAGCGGGTCGCCCTCGAGATCGGCCAGCCGGTGGTGGTCGAGAACCGGCCCGGCGTGGGTGGCGTGGTCGGTTCCGAAGTCGTCGCGCGCGGTCCGGCCGACGGCTACACCTGGCTGTCGATCTCCAACACCTTCGTCACCGTGCCCAGCGTGCTGCCGAACGTACCCTACGATCCGGTGAAGGATTTCGTCACCGCCAGCGTGATCGCCAACATCCCGCAGGTGCTGGTGGTGAGCCCGGCGATGCCGGTGAAGACGGTGCAGGACCTGGTCAAGCTGGCGAAGGCCCGGCCCGGGCAGGTCAACGTCGCGATGTCAGGGTCGGGCAGCACCGGCCATATCGCCTCGGTCGGCTTCAGCCGTGCGGCAGGCATCGAGGTCACGCACGTGCCGTACAAGGGCAATGCGCTGGCGCTGATCGACCTGATGGGCGGCCATGTGTCGGTGCTGTTCGACCAGGTGAGCACCTCGATCCCGCTGATCCGCAGCGGCAAGGTGCGCGCGCTCGGCGTCACCAGCGCCCGGCGCTCGGTGCTGCTGCCCGACGTGCCGACCATCGCCGAGTCGGGCTACCCCGGCTACGAGGCGTCGACCTTCAACGCGGTGCTGGCGCCGGCGGCGGTACCGGCGGCCATCGTGGCACGGATGCATGCGGCGATCGCGGCGGCGGTGAAGCACCCGGAGCTGCGCAGCCGGATGGGCGAACTCGGGATCGAGCTGATGGCCAACGCGTCCCCCGAGGAAGCGACCGCCTTCGTCCGCTCGGAAGTCGCGCGCATGGCGAAGCTGGTGAAGGAAGCCGGCATCAAGCCGGACTGAGCCCGCCCGCCCCGCATCGCCGCCGTCACCCAGACGTGGTCGACGGCGGCGGCCCGGGCGACTGCGGTGCGGCCGGATCCTTCTTCGACGAGCGGCGGTAGAACTCGCCGCCGCCGAACAGCATCGCCGCGCAGCCGAGGAACACCGGGATGTAGCCGGTGACGCTGGCCATGGCGCCGAACGCGATCGGGATCGTCACATGGGTGAGCTGGTTGATCATCACCCGGATGCCGGTGCCCTCGCCGGCCCTGCCCTTCGGCGACAGGTTGTAGATCAGCGTCATCGACAGCGGCTGGGCGCAGCCGCAGCCCAGCCCGAGCACGAAGGCGATCACCGCCAGCGCGAGGCCGCCGGTGAAGAACGGCAGCAGCGCATAGGCGATGCCGGTGGTGAAGATCGCCCACGCGAGCACCGGCCCCTCGCCATGCTTCGCCGCGAGCTTCGCGGCCACCAGGCGCACGACGAAGGTGGCGCTGGCGAAGGTGGCCATGATGATGCCGATCGCCGAGGCCGAATGGCCGATCGAGCGTGCGTATACCGGCAGGAAGAAGTTGAACAGGTCCCAGGCGGTCGCGATCACGCCGCCGGCGAAGAAGGTGCGCTTGAGCGCCGGGATGCGCCAGAGGTCCAGCGAACTGGTCTTCGGGCCGCCGCGCTTGGCCGAGGCCCGGCGCTGCGGGATCCATCCCGGGAACCACCAGACGGCGACCAGCGCGACCAGCGGCATCGAGGCCAGCACCAGGTAGCTCGCGCGGTAGCCGATCAGGTCGATCGAGAAGCCGGTGACCAGCGGCCCGAGCAGGCCGGACAGCGAAAAGCCCATGCCGAGCAGCGCGAAGTTCTGCGCGCGGCTCTCGGGACCGCTGAGCGAGCCGGTCATCGTCTGTGCCGCGACCTGCCAGGCCATGAAGCCCACGCCCAGCACGCTGGCCGAGACGCAGATGCCGAGCACGTTCGGGAAGAACCACGGGATCAGCAGGCCGCCCAGCACCATCACCGCGCCGAACACCAGCGGCAGGCGCATGCCTACCCGGTCGACCACCTGCCCGGCCCAGACCGCGAGGAAGAACGGCAGCAGCGCGTAGAGCGACACCACCACGCCGATCATCAACGGGCTGGCGTCGAGGTCCAGCGCGAACAATGACGACAGCACGCGGCTGCCCCCGAACCCGACATGGGTCAGCACGCTCATCAGGACGATGAGCTTCAGCGGGCGCGGGGTCCCTCTCATGGGCGGCGCGGGTGCA
>JAIENF010000713.1 GCA_019751575.1 Burkholderiales bacterium | reverse complement strand
CTGCAGTTCCTGCTGAAACGCCTGGAGCCGACGCAGACTCGCTGAACCGTCGACACAAACGTCGATATCTCGACATAAAGATATCGAACACCGCGCCAGGATGCGCGAAACGATCGGGGCTCCGCATGCCGATCCCCTCGAAAAGGGGGCAATCCGGGGTTTTCGCACGTCGACAATGCAAGTTATGTCACGGATCCTGCGAGCAACGTGTCCGGCCAAGGAGGGCAACAACCCGGCACGCCCCTTGCTGTTCCTGTATCACAGGTAAATGTCGATGCCGTCAAGGCGAAGGACTCCATGCGCAACCATCAACGCGGCTTCACCCTGATCGAGATCGCGATCGTGCTGGTCATCATCGGGCTGTTGCTCGGCGGCGTGCTGAAGGGCCAGGAACTGATCACCAGCGCGCGCGTACGCAACCTGATCTCCGCCCAGGACGGCGTCAAGGCGGCCTTCTTCGGTTTCCAGGACCGGTTCCGTGCCTTCCCTGGCGACTACAGCCAGGCCTCGCAGAACATCGCGAACATGACGACCAACTGCGGCGGCGGCAACGGCAACGGCAACGGCATCATCGATGCCAACCCGGTGCTGGAGTCGATCCTCGCGTGGGAACAACTGTCCAAGGCGGGATTCATCACCGGCACCTTCGACTGCAATACCACCGAGTCGCTGACCACCACCCCCACCAACCCGTACAACGTGTTCCTCCAGCTGGTGTTCGATGGTGCCTATGGCCAGACCAATGCGAGCGCACAGCGGCACAACCTGAAGACCGGCGCGCAGATCCCGGTCGAGATCATCGCCGAGGTCGACCGCAAGATCGACGACGGCCGGCCGTTCTCGGGTTCGTTCCAGTTTTCCGCCTATCGGGGCAACGCAGCCGCGGCTCCGCAGGTCGGTGGCACGGCTGCGCCGTCATGCGCGAACACCGGTGGTTCGCCGCAGGGCACGTGGAACTCCACGATCGGCGAATCGAACTGCGGCGGCGCGGTCGTGTTCTGATCGCAGGCACCGGCTCGCGCCGGTCTGCCGGGCCTGCGTCACGCCCCCTGCAGCAGCCTGATCTCGGCTGCGGCAACCGCGGCAGCGTCGCCGCGCAACACGACGATGTCGCCTTCCCGCAGCTCAGTCTCGGGCGCCGGGCTCAGCGCGCGCACGCCCCGGCGCCGGATAGCACTGACATCGGCGAGCAGCGCATCGAGCCCGAGGTCGCCCAGGCGCCGCCCGATCGCACGCGACCCGCCCACCAGCACGACCGAGTGCAGGAAGACGTCGTCCGTGCCCTCGCCCGCCTGGTCGCTGGCACCGTGGAAGAAGCCCCGGAACATGCCGTACCGCTCCTCGCGCGCGCTGCGGATGCGGCGAAGCACGCGGTTGAGCGGCATGCCCAGCACCATCAGCGCATGCGAGGCGAGCATCAGGCTGCCTTCCATGATCTCGGCGACGACCTCCGCCGCGCCGGCCGCCTTCAGCCGGTCGATGTCGGTATCGTCGACGGTGCGCACGATCACCGGCAGTTCCGGCCTCATCTCGTGCACGATCTCGAGGATGCGCAGCGCGGAATGGATGTCGGAATAGCTGATCACCAGCGCGCGCGCGCGGGCCAGCCCGGCCGCCTGCAGCACCTCGCGCCGTGCGGCATCGCCGAACACCACGTGTTCGCCGGCGGCCGCGGCCTCGCGCACCCGGTCGGGATCGAGGTCGAGCGCGAAGAACGGCACCTGTTCCGCCTCGAGCAGGCGCGCCAGGTTCTGCCCGCTCCGGCCGTAGCCGCAGATGATCACATGGCGGTCGACCACCATCGTCTGCGACGCGATCTGGGTCAGCTGCATCGCGCGGCTCATCCAGTCTGAACCACGCCAGCGGCGCACCAGGTGTTCGCTGTGTTCGATGATGAACGGCGCGGCGATCATCGACAGCACCATCGCGGCCAGCACGGGCTGCATCACCGCCGGCGGCAGCGTGCCCTGGCCCAGCGCGAGCGTGAGCAGCACGAAGCCGAACTCGCCGGCAGGCGCCAGCGCCAGCGCCACGCGCAGCGACACGCCGGAATCGGTGCGCCATGCAGCCATCACGCCGAGCAGCACCAGTGTCTTCACGGCGAGGATTGCAGCCAGCACGCAGGCCACCAGCAGCAGGTTCTGCACGATCCACAGCATGTCCACCAGCATGCCCACCGTGATGAAGAACAGGCCGAGCAGGATGTCGCGGAACGGCTTGATGTCCTCCTCGACCTGGAACCGGTACTCGGTCTCGGAGATCAGCACGCCGGCGACGAACGCACCCAGCGCCAGCGAAAGCCCCATGCTGGAGGTGAGGTAGGACAGCCCCAGCGTGATCAGCAGCACGTTGAGCACGAACAGTTCGGAGGATTTCTGGCGGGCAACCAGGTGGAACCAGCGGCGCATCAGCGGCTGGCCGAGCTTCAGCAGCACCACCAGCGTCACCGCGATCTTCGCGGTCGCCAGCGCGAGGCTCGCCGGAAGGTCGCTGGCCGGCGCGGAGAGCGCCGGCACCAGCACCAGCATCGGGACCACCGCGAGGTCCTGGAAGAGCAGCACGCCGATGATCCGGCGCCCGTGCTCCGAATTCAGTTCCAGCCGCTCGGCCAGCGTCTTGGCCAGGATGGCGGTGGAGGACATCGCCAGCGCACAGCCGAGCACGACCGCAGCCTGCCAGCCGATCGTGCCGCCGGCCAGCAGCCCGATGCCGATCGCCGACGCGGTCACGACCAGGGCCGTGACGGCCACCTGCGCCCCGCCGAGGCCGAGCACCAGGGTGCGCATCGCGATCAGTCGCGGCAGGCTGAACTCGAGTCCGATGGTGAACATCAGGAACACGATGCCGAACTCGGCGAGGTGGGCGACCGCCTCGGAGTCGGGCACCCACCCCAGGGCATTGGGCCCCACCGCGATGCCCACGATCAGGTAGCCGAGGAGCGGCGGCAGCTTCATCGATCGACAGATCACGACGACCACGACGGCCGCGGCGAGCAGGGTCAGAACGAATTGAAGGGTACTGTCCATGCGACTGCGCGGGCCGGGCGATTGTGAAGGGATGGTAACATCGGCCGGAGATGAAACCGCCCGTCGCTTCGCCCCAAGGCCAGGACCCTGCGGCCGATGCCGCCTCGGCCGGGCCGGCGCACGCATCGACCCAGGCCCTGGTGCTGGCCCGGCGCGTGCTCGAGATCGAGTCGGCTGCGATAGCCGCGCTGTCCGCCCGGCTGGACGGACGCTTCCTCCATGCCCTCGACCTGGTGCTCGC
The DNA here is from genome assembly GCA_019751575.1 of Burkholderiales bacterium. GTDB lineage: Bacteria > Pseudomonadota > Gammaproteobacteria > Burkholderiales > CAIKXV01 > CAIKXV01. The sequence continues at coordinate 3,012 of JAIENF010000713.1, read as the reverse complement.
CTGCCGCGGCCGCGTGGTGGTCAGCGGCATCGGGAAGTCGGGGCACATCGCGCGCAAGATCGCCTCCACCATGGCGAGCACCGGCACCCCTGCCTTCTTCGTCCATCCCGCCGAAGCCATGCATGGCGACCTCGGCATGATCACCCGCGACGACGTGCTGATCGCGCTGTCCTACTCGGGCGAGACCGAGGAACTGCTGCGCATCGTCCCGGTGGTCAAGCGACAGGGCGCGCGCCTGATCGTGATCACCGGCAATCCTGGCTCCGCGCTGGCCCGGGAAGCCGATGCCCTGCTCGATGCGAGCGTCGCCGAGGAAGCCTGTCCGCTCGGCCTTGCACCGACCGCGAGCACCACGGCCGCGCTTGCGTTCGGCGATGCCCTGGCCGTCGCGCTGCTCGACGCCCGCGGCTTCGGGCCGGAGGATTTCGCGCGCTCCCACCCCGGCGGAAAGCTCGGCCTCCGGCTGCTCACCCACGTCGGCGACGTGATGCGCACCGGCGACGCGCTGCCGCTGGTCGCACCGACTTCGACGCTGTCCGAGGTCATCGTCGAAGTGAGCCGCAAGGGCATGGGACTCGCGCTGGTGGTCGATCCCGGGCAACGGCTGCTCGGCGTGTTCACCGACGGCGACCTGCGCCGCCTGATCGACCGCGTGTCCGACCTGCGCAGCGTCACCGTCGATACGGTGATGAGCCGCTCGCCCCGCTCGATCGGCGCCCAGGCGCTGGCCGTGGAAGGCGTTGCACTGATGGAGCAGCACCGGATCAACCAGCTCCCCGTGGTCGATGCCGGCAACCGGGTGGTCGGGGCGCTCAACATGCACGACCTGTTCGCCGCAGGCGTGGTGTGAATCCCGTCCGGCCGGCACCCCTGGCAGACCGCTGGAAGCAGATCCGGCTGGCGGTGTTCGATGTCGATGGCGTGCTCACCGACGGCACCCTCGCGCTCGCTGCGCCGGGTACCCCCGCCGCCGGCGCCGGCAGCGTGGAGACCAAGACCTTCCATGTACTCGACGGACACGGCGTCAAGCAGATCGCGCGCGCAGGGGTGGCGGTGGCGTGGATCTCCGGACGCAACTCGCCGGTCGTGGCCGCCCGCGCGCGCGAACTCGGCGTGGCCAGGCTGCACCAGGGCATCGGCGACAAGCTGCCCGTGCTGCAGGCCATCCTCGACGAGATGGGCATCGGCTTCGAGCAGGTGCTGTGCATCGGCGACGACCTTGCCGACTTGCCGCTGATGCGCCGCTGCGCGATCGCATTCACCGTTCCCCATGCACCGGCCGCGGTCAAGCTGCAGGCCGATGCGGTCACCCGGCTGCCCGGCGGCGGCGGTGCAGTGCGCGACCTGTGCGACCGGCTGCTGCATGGCATCGGTCGGCACGACCTGCTGGACGAGCCCGGGCAATGAATCCGGCAGCACCGCTGCGGCACGGGGAAACCGCGCGATGATGAGCGACCGCCTGGCGCTGGCCTTCCCGGTTTTCGTGGTGGCGCTGCTCACTGCCCTGAGCTTCTGGCTGGACGCCGTCGTCCGTACTGCGCCGCCGCTCGACAAGGATGTCCGTCATGACCCGGACTTCATCGTCGACAACTTCGTGGCCACCCAGACCGGCCTGGACGGCCTGCTCCAGCACACGCTGCGTGCGACACGCATGAGTCATTTCCTCCACGACGATTCGACCCTCCTGGAGAATCCGCGGTTGATCCATTACACCGAGAAGCGGCTGGAGGTCACGGCAACGTCCGACCGCGCCCTGATGTCGAGCGATGGCGAGGTGATCCAGATGTCGGGCAACGTGCGCCTCACGCGGGCTGCGGTGGCCGACCAGAGCGAGCTGGTGCTGCTGACCGACAGCCTGGTGGTCACGCCGGACAAGGGTTCGGCCCGCACCGACCAGCCGGTGGTGATTCGCAACGCGACATCCCGCACCGATGCGGTTGGCCTAGAATTCGATTACAGGCTGCGGCAGCTCGAACTGCTCCGGGACGTCCGCACGACGTGGCAGCGATCTCCGGCTGCAAGCCCCTGACCTGCACCGAGCCGTAGCCCCGAAGCGCCCCCAGTGATCCGCCCCCTTCCTCCCAACCCGCATCCGAACCGTCGGCCTCGCCCACCCATGCTGCCAGTCGAGATTCCATCCCCCTGCCCGCCCGCGGCCCGCGGCGCCTGCCGCCCGGTGGAATCGACAGCCGTCGCCTCCCGGCGGACGCGCACCGGGCTGCCGGCGCTGCTGCTGTCCCTGGTCCTGTCGCTGCCTGCGCTGCCGGCACTGGCCGAGAAGGGTGACCGCGACAAGCCGATCAACATCGAAGCCGACCGGGTGCAGGTCGACGACGTGAAGCAGGAAAGCATCTTCACGGGCAATGTGCAGATCACCCAGGGCACGCTGGTCATCCGTGGCGAGCGGGTGATCGTGCGCCAGGACAAGCAGGGCTTCAACTACGGCATCGCGTTCGGCGGCCCGAAGGCGCAGGCCTATTTCCGCCAGAAGCGGGACGGCGTCGACGAGTTCGTCGAGGGATGGGCCGACCGGCTCGAGTACGACGGCCGCAAGGAGATCGTGCAGTTCTTCACCCGTGCCCGGCTGCTGCGGGGTGCCGACGAGGTGCGTGGCGATTTCATGGTCTACGAGATGCAGACCGAGGTGTTCCGGGTGGTCGGTGGCGGCAAGAGCGCGGCCACCGGCAACAATCCGGAAGGCCGGGTGCGCGCGGTGATCCAGCCCAAGCCGAAGGAGGCGCCGGACAAGGCACCGGCCGGCGCGGCCGCCGAGAAGCAGAAGCCGCCGTCGATGAACATCAAGCCGTCGCCGTCGATCGCCAACCCGCGTGAGTGACTGATTCCAGTGGCCCGCGCGATCCCGTCCCCGGTACCCGGTGGACCCCTGCGATGAGCGTGCTGCGCGTCGACCGGCTGCAGAAGCGCTACCGTGCGCGCAAGGTCGTGAAGGAAGTGTCGCTCGAGGTGGCGAGCGGCGAGGTGATCGGCCTGCTCGGACCCAACGGTGCCGGC
>JAIENF010000578.1 GCA_019751575.1 Burkholderiales bacterium | reverse complement strand
CGGCGCGGCGCGCCGAGCTGCAACGGGTGTTCGAGACCAACACCTCGGCGCACTGGGACAAGGTGCTGAACGAAGCCGGCGCACCCGGCGGACGCGTGAACTCGCTCGCCGAGGTGACCGCGCATCCGCAGTTCGCTGCGCGCCAGTTGTTCCAGCAGGTGTCGCTCGAGCCGGACGGCGCCGGTGCGCAGATGCAGTTGCCGCTCGCGCCGTTCTCGGTCGACGGGGACCGCGGTTCGATCAGGCTGGCGCCCAGGCCGGTCGGTGCGGATACCGATGCGGTGCTGCGGGAACTCGGGGTCGGCGCGGCGGAGCTGGCCGAGCTGCGCAAGGACGGGACGATCTGACCAGCGGGCCGGTCTTCCCTCAGCCGTCCACGACCGAATCATGCGGTGGCACGCGCGCGATCGACCAGTGGTCGATAGCGAACGCAAGCAGTTCATCGCGTCCTGCATCGATCGGCGGCAACGGCTGTCCGAGGAAGGCCAGCGCGCGGCGCAACCAGGGCACGGCCGCGTCGACCTCGCGCAGGTCGAGCGCCGGCGCGAAGGTCTGCTTCGACAGCTTCTGCCGCTGCGCATTGAGCGCGAGCGGCAGGTGTGCATGGCGCGGCACGGGCAGGCCCAGCAGTTGCTGCAGCCACAACTGCCGCGGCGTCGAGTCGAGCAGGTCGGCCCCGCGCACCACGTCGGTGATGCCCTGGTCGCCATCGTCGACCACGACCGCGAGCTGGTAGGCGCAGATGCCGTCGGCGCGGTGCACGACGAAGTCGCCGACGTCGCTTGCCAGGTGCTGCACCACGCGGCCGCGGACGCGGTCGTCGAAGCCGATCGCCCTGTCGTCCACCCGGACCCGCCAGGCGCGTGCACTGCGCCCGGGCGGCAGGCCGTTGCGGCAGGTGCCGGGATACACCGGTCCGTCGATGCCGGTGCGGGTCGCGGCAGTCGAGATCTCGGTGCGGGTGCAGGCGCATGGATAGGCATGGCCGTCGGCCACCAGTGCATCGAGGGCGGCGCGGTATCCATCCGTGCGCAGGCTCTGCACCCGCACGTCGCCATCGTGGTGCAGGCCGAGCGCGTCGAGCGTGCGCAGGATCATCTCGGTCGCGCCAGGGCGGTTGCGCGGGGTGTCGAGGTCCTCGATTCGCAGCAGCCATCGGCCGCCCGCGGCGTGCGCGTCCAGCCAGCCCGCCAGTGCGGCCACCAGCGAGCCGAAGTGCAATGCGCCGGTCGGCGACGGCGCGAAACGCCCCACGTAGGTCACCACCGGATTGTGCCGTCCCGCAGGCCATGGCGCCAGCACTGCCGTTTCGCCAGCCAGCGGCGCATGATCGCCGGGGCCGGTCACCCGCCGGCAGGCAGGCGATCGGCCGCGATTGCCGGATAATACGGGGGTGCCCGGTTGCCGTGGATTGGCGGTCGCCGGGGGTCCGTGTCGCCCATCGATGAACCTGCCGCTGCAGTTCGACATTCCATACCGCGCCTCGGCGCTGGAGCTCTACGCGCCGGTGGCCGGAGAGCCATGGGCGATGCTGCTCGACAGCCATGCCGGGCGCGCCCATCCGCTGGCGCGGTTCGACATCGTGGTTGCCGGCCCGTCCACCACGCTGGTCACGCGCGGCGGCATCACCGAGATCGAAAGGCATGCCGATCCTTCGCGCGCGCCCGCGCTCGACCTCGCGCAGGGCGATCCGTTCTCGTTGCTGCGGCGCGAGCTCGGCCGTTCCGGGGCAGGTGCCGCGCCGAGCCGCGCCGACCTGCCGTTCGCCGGGGGCGCGCTGGGCTACTTCGGCTACGACCTTTCGCGCCGGATCGAGCGCCTGCCGTCGATCGCCGAAGACGACCGGCACTGGCCGGAGCTGGCCATCGGCATCTACCACTGGGCGGCGCTGACCGACCATGCAGCCGGGCGCAGCATGCTCGCGGTGGCCGATCCCGATGCGCTCGGCGCCGATGCGATCGACCGGCTGCGGGCATTGTTCTCGCAGCCGCAGGGCGCCGCGGGCGATGGTGGGCCGCAGGACCCCGCACGCATGGAAGGCGTCGCCTCCAACATGGGCGAAGCCGGCTACCGCGAACGTTTCGAGCGTATCGCGCGCTACATCCGCGACGGCGACGTCTATCAGGTCAACCTCGCGCAGCGCTTCAGTGCCACCTACGATGGAGATCCGCTCGCGCTCTACCGCCGGCTCGGCGAGCGGTCGTCCGGCCCGTTCAGTGCGTTCCTCGACCTGCCTTTCGGCCAGGTGCTGTCGGTGTCCCCGGAGCGCTTCCTGCAGGTGCGCGAGGGGCGGGTCGAAACCCGTCCGATCAAGGGTACGCGTCCGCGCCACGCCGAGCCGGCGGCCGACGCCGAGGCGATCGCCGAACTGACCGCGAGCGGCAAGGATCGCGCCGAGAACGTGATGATCGTCGACCTGCTGCGCAACGACCTCGGCCGCTGTTGCCGCGTGGGCAGCGTGTCGGTTCCGGAGCTGTTCGCGGTCGAGAGTTTCGCCTCGGTGCACCACCTGGTGAGCACCGTCACCGGCGAGCTGGACGAGACGCGTGACGTGCTCGACCTGGTCCGTGGCGCCTTCCCGGGCGGGTCGATAACCGGTGCGCCGAAGCTGCGCGCGATGCAGATCATCGAGGAGCTGGAGCCCCAGCGGCGCGGTGTCTACTGCGGGGCCATCGGCTACATCGGCTTCGATGGCGCGGCCGACCTCAACATCGCGATCCGCACCGCGATGCTGCGCGACGGACGGGTCGATTTCTGGGCGGGTGGCGGCATCGTCGCCGATTCGGATGCCGGCCTCGAGTACGCCGAGACCCTGGCCAAGGCGGCCGGATTCCTCTCCCTGGCCGATGCCTGATCGCGACGCCGGCCTCAGCCCGTCGCGACCAGCGTGAGCCTGGGCGGACGGGGCCGGCTCACCAGCGGTTGCGGCGCCTGCACGCCGAAGCCCTGCGCATAGTCGACGCCGATCTCGCGCAGCTTCTCGAGTATGCGGTCGTTCTCCGCATACTCGGCGATGGTGCGGATGCCCATCACCTGCCCGATGCGGTTGATCGCCTCGACCATCGCGCAGTCGATCGGATCGTCCACCATGTCCTTGACGAAGCTGCCGTCGATCTTCAGGTAGTCGACCTTCAGGTTCTTCAGGTACGCGAACGAGGACATGCCGCTGCCGAAATCGTCCAGCGCGAAGCTGCAACCGAGCATCTTCAGCTCCGCGATGAAGTGGGTGGCCTGGTTCAGGTTGGCGATGGCCGAGGTCTCGGTGATCTCGAAGCAGAGCGCCGACGGCGGCACGCCGGTGGCGCGCAACTGGTCGCGGATGAAGGCGACCAGCGTCTCGTCCGACAGGGACGTGCCCGACAGGTTGATGCCGCAGACCGGCAGCAGAACGCCGGGCTCCGCGTCCTCGCAGGCCAGCCAATCGATGGTGCGGCGGATCACCCAGCGGTCTATCTGCGGCATCAGGTTGTAGCGTTCGGCGGCCGGGATGAATGCGCCGGGTGGCGTGAGGTTGCCCTGTTCGTCGACCAGGCGCACCAGCATCTCCATGTGGGGTGCTGAATCGGACAGGCCGGGCTGCAGCGGCATGATCGGCTGTGCATCCAGGCGCAGCCGGTTCTGCTCGATCGCGGCGTTCAGCCGCGCGACCCATTGCATCTCGCCGTGGCGCTGCATCAGTTCGGCGTCGTCCGGATGGTAGACATGCACCCTGTTTCGGCCGCGCTCCTTCGCCGCATAGCAGGCAGCATCGGCGGCAGACAGCACCGAGGCCGAGCTGCCCGACGTATCGTCGATCGTGACCAGGCCGACGCTCACGCCGATGGTGAATGTCTTTCCCTCCCAGGTGAAGCGGTAGTCGCGCACCGATTGCACGATCGCGTCGGCGATCCGGCGCGCCTGCTCCGGCGGGCAGTCCTCGAGCAGCAGGCCGAACTCGTCGCCGCCCAGGCGTGCCATCGTGTCGTGCTTGCGCATGCGTTCGTGCAGGCGCGCCGCGAGCTGGCGCAGCAACTGGTCGCCGGCGGCATGGCCGCAGGTGTCGTTGACCACCTTGAACTGGTCCAGGTCCATGTAGGCCAGTGCGTGCGGGCCAGGCTGCTCGCCGAGGATGCCGAGGATCCGTGACAGCCGGCGTTCGAACTCGAAGCGGTTGATCAGGCCGGTCAGCGCATCGTGCGTCGCCTGGTAGGACACCTGCTGCGCGATCCGCCGCTGCTGGGTCACGTCGTGCAGCACCAGCACCACGCCGGTGATGCCGCCGTCGTTGTCGCGCAGCGGTGCGGCGGATGCATCGACGAACAGCTCTGCACCGTCGATCCGCTCGAGCACGTGCTGGTCGTTGAGCTCCACCAGCGCATTGCGCAGCACGCAGTCACCGACCAGGTCGAGCGGACGCGTGCGCTGGATCTCGTGGGTGATCTGGCACAGGTCTCGGAACGGACGGCCGATGACCTGCGCCGACAGTACGCCAAGCAGCGTCTCGGCCACCGGGTTCAGGTACTCGACCCGGCCATCGGCGTCGGTGGTCACGACTGCGTCGCCGATCGAGGCGAGCGTCACTTCGACCCGCCGCTTCTCGCGGCGCAGGGCCTCCTCGGTAAGCTTCAGGTCGGTGATGTCCATGAAGGCCGCGACCGCGCCGGTCGGGCGGCCTTCCTTGTCGAACAGCGGCGTCGCATTGCCGTATACATTGCGCACGCGGCCGTCCTTGAACACGAGCTGCTGCTCGAAGTCGCGAACCTCGATGCCGAGCCCCGCGGCCACCTGCATCGGCAGTTCGTAGGGTGCGATCTCGACATGGTCCTTGAAGGTCCGGGCATCCATCGGGAACAGCTCCGGCGAGCCCAGGTCGCCGGTGGCTGCAGCCGCTGCATCGAGCAGTTCGTAGGATGCGCGATTGCCGGTCACGCGGGTGCCATGCGAATCGTGCGCGATCCAGACGGCGGCAGGCACGGCGTCGAGCACCGCGGCGAGTTCGGCCACCTTCGCGCGCTCGCGCTGTTCGCTTTCCACCAGCGCCGCCTGCGCACGCTTGCGCTCCGTGATGTCGCGCACGATGCCCTGCAGCAGCACCGTGCCGTCCAGCTCCAGCCGCGACAGCGAAACCTCGGCATCGAAGGTCGAGCCGTCGCTCCGGCGGAACACCCATTCGAACGCCTGCGGCCTGCCCTCGAGCGCCCGCTCGCGATGCAGCGCGAATCCGTCGACCGAGCGCGTCCCGTCGGGCTGCTGGTCGGGCAGGAGCAGTGCATGCAGATGGCCGACCAGCGCGGGGCGCGGGTGGCCGAAGACTTCCAGCGCCTTTGCATTGCAGTCGGCCAGCGTGTCCGCCCCATCCTGGGTGCGGACCAGCAGGACGGCGTCGTGAGCGAGGTCGAACAGGGTCCTGAACTTCCGCTCGCTGTCGGCGAGTGCACGCTCCGATGCCTTGCGGTCGGTGATGTCCCGCACGGTGCCGATCAGCCCTCGTGGCCTGCCGTCGTCGCCGTACTGCAGTTGCGCGCGCGCAGACATGAGCCGCTCGCGGCCGTCGGGCAGCAGGACCCGGTAGTCGGCCTGGAATTCGCCCCCGTGCTCAAGCACGCGTGCGTGTTCGTCGATCACGCGCTGCCGGTCTTCGGGATGGACGAAATGCGGCGAGCCGGACAACGTCGGCTCGAATGCACCGGGCGACAGTCCGAAGATGCGATAGAGCTCTCCCGACCATTGCATCGTGCCGCGCGCGAAATCGTGGTGCCAGCTGCCGACGCGGCCGACGCGTTGTGCAAGGAGCAGGTTGGCCTCGCTCTCGCGCATGCCGGCCTCGGCTTCACGACGCTCCAGCTCGCGCCGCTCGAGCGAGCCTGCCATCTGGTCGAATGCGTGCGACAGCTCCTGCAGTTCCGCCGCGCCCGAGCGCAGGCCGCTCCTTGCGTGCAGGTTGCCGCTGCCCACCTGGCGCGACATCTCGACCAGCTGGTTGAACTGCCGCAACAGCAGCACGTGCAGGCCGATCCATGCCGCGATCATCGACAGTACGGTGAGCAGGGCGAGCGTGAACAGGTCCTCGCGCAGGTTCCTGCCCATGCTGCGGATCGGTGCTTCCGTGGGCAGGCCGACCGCAAGGTAGACGCCGCGGGAGCTCGCCTGCAACGGCAGGCTGGCATATGCCCGAGACACGCCGTCGCTGTCCTCGGCCACGAGCGTGAACGGAACGTGAGCAGGGGTATCGACCCGCAGGCGCGTCGCCAGGGGCCAGGGCGTGCCGGCGCGCGAA
>JAIENF010000635.1 GCA_019751575.1 Burkholderiales bacterium | reverse complement strand
ATTGCTGTGGGTTTTGCTAGTCATCTAAGCCGGCTACCGTTCTAGTGGTTCGGGGCGGGCATGGGGGGGCGGGCGGGCGGGTGTCGCCCGCCGCATCGGTTCGACCGGAACACCGGCATGAAGCCCGCCGCCTTCCTTCCGCACCGGTCCAGGGTCGCCCGCGTGGTGGGTCCGTTGGCATGCGCTGCCTGCCTGCTGGTGCCTGCGTCGCTGCTCCCCGGTACGGGCCTCGGCCTCGTCCCGACTGCATCGGCTCAGGCGGTACCGGCCGATCCGGCGGTGCCTGCCGCTCCGGGGCGGCCGCGGGTGGTGGTGCCGGAAGGGGGGGAATTCGGCAAGGACCTTGCGATCGATCTTCCGGCCTGGCCTGAAGATCGCGACCTGGCCGAGTTGACGCAGCGGGTGCGGCCCGACCTGCGCTTCTTCGTCGACCGGCGATCGATCGCCCTGGCGCCCGGCGGCGAGTTCCGCTACACGTTCGTGGTCCGCAACGCGGGAGGCGCCCGCAGCGTCACCTTCGAGTCGATGCGCTGCGAGAAGCGCGAGCGGATGATCCTGGCGACCGGATCGGCCGACCGCAACTGGTCGCCGGCGCGTTTCATGCGCTGGGAAAGCCTCGACCGCAACGATCCGGCCGGCATGCGAGAAATCCTGTTCCGGGACATCTTCTGTCCGGACAGGCTGCCGGTCGCGTCGCTCAAGGCCGCACTGGCGGCCCTGAAGACCGGCCTGCCCACGCGCGACCTGGCGACCGACTGATCGTCCACCTCGACCCGGAGCCGCGCGGCGGACCGGTGCCGCCCGCGGGCTCAGGGCTGGGCGGTCACCACCATGTTGTCGCGGTGGATCAGTTCAGGTTCGCCGACGTAGCCGAGCTTCGCCTCGATGTCGCGCGACTGGACGCCTGCGATGCGCGCGGCCTCCGATGACGGGTAGTTCGCCAGGCCGCGGGCGACTTCCGCGCCATCCGGGCCCACGCAGCGCACCAGCTCGCCACGGTCGAAGTCACCGCTGACCGCGGTGGCGCCGATCGGCAGCAGGCTCTTGCCCTCGACCAGCAGGGCGCGCACCGCGCCGGCATCCAGCGTCACCTGGCCGCGCACCTGCAACTGGTCGGCCAGCCACTGCTTGCGCGCGGCCATCGGGGCCGTGTCGGGGACCAGCAGGGTGCCGATCGGCTCGCCGGCGGCCAGGCGTACCAGCACCTCGTCTTCCTCGCCACTGGCCACGATCGTGTAGGCGCCGCTGCGCGCCGCACGCTTCGCGGCGAGTACCTTGGTCAGCATGCCCCCGCGGGCGATCGCGCTGCCGACGCCACCGGCGATCGATTCGAGATGGGGGTCGCCCGCCCGCGCGGTGGCCAGCAGGGTGGCGGAGGGATCGTTGCGCGGGTCGCCGGTGAATATCCCGGGCTGGTCGGTCAGGATCACCAGCGCCTCGGCTTCGATCAGGTTGGTGACCAGCGAGGCCAGCGTATCGTTGTCGCCGAGCTTGATCTCTTCGGTGGTGACGGTGTCGTTCTCGTTGATGATCGGGATGACGCCCAGGCCGAGCAGGGTGATCAGCGTGCTGCGCGCGTTGAGGTAGCGACGGCGGTCGGCAAGGTCTTCATGCGTGAGCAGGATCTGCGAGGTGAGCAGCCCATGCGCCCGGAAGCAGCTTTCGTAGACCTGGGCGAGCCCCATCTGTCCCACCGCGGCCGCGGCCTGCAGTTCATTGAGCGCGCTCGGCCGCTTCGGCCAGCCCAGCCGCTGCATGCCCTCGGCGATCGCGCCGCTGGAGACCAGCACGATCTCGCGCCCGCCCGCGCGCAGCCGTGCGATCTGCGAGGCCCACCGTGCGAGCGCTTCACGGTCGAGTCCCTGTCCGCGGTTGGTGACCAGGCTGCTGCCGACCTTCACCACGACGCGCCGCGCCTGGCTGAACCTGGGCAGTGCGGGGGTTCCCGGCGAAGGGCCGGAGGCGTCTGCAGGGGTCTCGTCGTTCATGGCGTGCGCGGGAGGTGGCGTACTGCTCGGGTTCAGGCGTCCGCAGCATCGGGGCCGGCGGCGGTGGACGCAGCCGCCGCAGCAGCGGCCGCAGCCGCGGCATCGGCGGCGGCCAGGGTCGCGGCCCGGGTCGCCACCAGGTGGTCGCTGATCGCGCGTATGAGGGGCTGGCAGCCTTCGCCCGAGACGGCGGATATCGCGAAGACGGGAGCCTTCCAGCGCAGCCGGCGCACGATGTCCTTCTGCAGCTGTGCCGCATCGCCGTCGGGCAGTGCATCGATCTTGTTGAGGATCAGCCAGCGGGGCTTGTCGGCCAGGGCAGGATCGTACTTCTGCAGTTCGCGGGCGATGGTGCGCACCGAGGCCACCGGGTCCTGGGCATCGTCGACGACGTCGACCAGATGCAGCAGCAGGTGGGTGCGCTGCAGGTGGCGGAGGAACTGGTGGCCGAGCCCGGCGCCTTCGGCCGCCCCTTCGATCAGCCCGGGGATGTCGGCGATCACGAAGCTGTTGTCGATGTCGACGCGCACGACGCCCAGGTTGGGGTGCAGCGTGGTGAACGGATAGTCGGCGACTTTCGGCCGCGCTGCGGAGACCGCGCGGATCAAGGTCGACTTGCCGGCGTTCGGCATGCCGAGCAGGCCGACATCGGCGAGTACCCGCAATTCGAGCCGCAACTTGCGGACTTCCCCGTGTTCGCCCGGCGTCGATTGCCGGGGCGCACGGTTCACGCTCGACTTGAAATGCAGGTTGCCGAGGCCGCCTTTTCCGCCGCGCACGAGCAGGGCGATGTCACCATCCTTCGCCAGGTCGGCGATCGGGTTCCCGGTCTCCGCGTCGTAGACGAGCGTGCCGACCGGCATCCGCAGCGTGATGTCCTTGCCGGCCGCGCCGTAGCAGTCGGCACCCATGCCCCGTTCGCCGTGGCCGGCGCGATGGGTGCGCGCGAACCGGAAATCGACCAGGGTGTTGATGTTGCGGTCGGCGACCGCATGGATGTTGCCACCGCGTCCGCCGTCGCCGCCATCAGGGCCGCCGCGCGGGATGTACTTCTCGCGCCGGAAGCTGGCCGCGCCGTCACCGCCGTTGCCGGCGAGTACATCGATGATCGCTTCGTCGACGAATTTCATCGGGAATGGGGCGCCTGTTTGCAGAAAAGAAGAAGCCCTGCCGTCGCCGGCAGGGCTCCGTCACCGCGCGCGCCGCGCCTGCTCAGGCAGGGACGATGCTGACCGTCGTGCGCAGCTGTTCGCCCTTGAGCTCGAACTTGACCAGCCCCTGAACGAGTGCGAACAGGGTGTGGTCGCGCCCGACGCCGACGTTGTCGCCGGCGCGCATCCGCGTGCCCCGCTGGCGGACGATGATCGACCCCGCGTTGACGGCTTCGCCACCATACCGCTTGACGCCGAGGCGTTTGGCCTGCGAGTCGCGGCCGTTGCGTGAACTGCCGCCTGCTTTCTTGTGTGCCATGCTGGACTCCTGTGTGCAACCGCTGCCGCCGCTGCGGCAACCCTGGCTGCTTGCGGCCTCAGGCCTGGATGGTATCGATGCGGACCATGGTGTACGACTGACGGTGACCCTGGCTGCGCCGATAGTGCTTGCGCCGGCGCATCTTGAAGATGTGGACCTTGTCGCCACGGCCTTCGCCGATGACCGTCGCCTTGACGGTGGCATTCGCGAGCAGCGGCTTGCCGATCGACAGCGTCTCGCCGTCGGACACCATCAGCACCTTGTCCAGTGCGATTTCATCGCCGACGGCGACCGCCAGCTTCTCGATGCTCAGTTGATCGCCGACGGCAACACGGTACTGCTTGCCACCGGTCTGGATGACCGCATACATGGGAAATGCTCCTGGGAACGGACGGGCCGGCCGGCTTGTCGATACAAGCTGGCGTGCCTGAAACGAAAGAACCCGCGATGATACCCACGCCCTGCGCCCACGTCAAAGGGCCGTCGTTCCGTGCCTGGCGACCGGCCGGGCCGCCGCGGCAGCCACTGCCAGGACGCCCCGGGACGGTCGCTCCTGCTATGCTTGACAGCTTGCCGCCAAGAATCCGACGTTCACGAGTGGCGTTCCCTGCGCCGAGCCCCGATGGAAGTGTTCCGCACCCTTATCAAGGCCGACCTGGACGCGGTCGAACAGGTCATCCGAGACCGGCTCGCCTCCGAGGTGCCGCTGATCCGCCAGGTCGCCGAGTATCTGGTGTCGGGCGGGGGCAAGCGGCTGCGCCCGGCGCTGGTGGTGCTGTCGGCCGGCGCCTCGGGCTATGTCGGTCGTGCGCATCTCGAGATCGCGGCCGTGGTCGAGTTCATCCATACCGCGACGCTGCTGCACGACGACGTGGTGGACGAATCCACGCTCCGGCGCGGACGGGCCACGGCCAATGCGCGCTTCGGCAACGCAGCCAGCGTGCTGGTCGGGGATTTCATCTATTCGCGGGCCTTCCAGATGATGGTCGGCGTCGGTGACCTGCGGGTGCTCGAAGTGCTGGCGGACGCGACCAACGTGATCGCCGAGGGCGAGGTGCTGCAACTGCTCGGCGTGCACAACGCCGACCTCACCGAGGCCGAATACCTGCGCGTGGTGCGCTCGAAGACGGCGAAGCTGTTCGAGGCCTCGGCGCGGCTGGGCGCGGTGCTCGCGCACCAGCAGCCGGCGCACGAACAGGCGCTGGCCACGTACGGCATGCACCTGGGCACCGCCTTCCAGCTGATCGACGACGTGCTCGACTATTCGGGCGACCGGGCATCGATCGGCAAGAACCTGGGCGACGACCTCGGCGAAGGCAAGTCGACGCTGCCGCTCATCCACGCCCTGGCCAACGCGCCGGAGGCGCAGCGCATGATGCTGCGGCAGGTGATCGAGGAGGGCGCCGTCGAGCGCTTCGACGAAGTGCTGGCTGCGCTGGAGCAGTGCGGCTCGCTCGCCTATGCGCGCACGCAGGCCGAGCGCGAGTCGCAATGCGCGCAGGATGCAATTCGTTCACTTCCCGATTCGATGTTCCGCGATTCTCTGATAGACTTCGCCGCCTTCGCTGTGGGACGCAACGTCTGAAAGGACGCCGGCCCCGATCCCGGCGCGAAGAGGACGGTCAGACTGTCAGATGTATGGATGTAGTGGTTGGTGTTCGGTTGTCCAGCAGCATGCAGCCGAGAGAGTGTTGCGCAAATTCGGGGTGTAGCTCAGCCTGGTAGAGTACTGCGTTCGGGACGCAGGAGTCGGAGGTTCGAATCCTCTCACCCCGACCAGGCGCCTTGATCCCGTGAGGTGTCCGATGGCCCGTGTGGCCTACGCCGAAGAGTCAGAAAATCCGGATCTCGCCCGCCGCATCCGCGAACAGCGGGGGGGCAAGATGCTCAACCTCTACCGGATGTTGATGAACAGTCCCCCGGTGGCGGAGGGGTGGCTGCACCTGCTGACGGCCATCCGCCAGCAATGCCTCGTCCCGGCGCTCTACACCGAGCTGGCGATCATGCGGGTCGCCGTGGTCAACGAGGCGCCGTACGAGTTCGCGGCGCACCTGCCGTTCGCGCGCAAGGAAGGCATGACCGACGACCAGCTCGAGGCGCTGCGCATGCTGCCCGCGCTGGCGGCGCCGCCAGCCGGCCTGTTCGACGACCGGATGCGCGCGGTGATCGCGTATGCAGATTCCATGACGCGCGAGATCCACGTGCCCGATCCGGTGTTCTCCGACGCGGCGCGGTTCTTCGATGCGCGCCAGATGGTCGAGCTGACCGCGACCGTCGGTGCCTACAACATGGTCTCGCGGTTCCTCGAGGCCCTTCACATGGATCCCGAGGCACCGGGCCAGTGATCGACCGCCGCAGCGGCCCGCGTTGATCAAGTACCTCGTACTGATCGCGGTGATCGCGGTGATCCTCTGGATGGTCACCGGAAAGGCGCGCGCCGCGGCACGTCGCGAGCGTGCGCAGGCCGAGCGGGACGCGGCGGAGCGGCCGATCGAAGACATGGTCCGCTGTGCGCACTGCGGCGTTTTCCTGCCCAGGGCCGAGAGCGTCGAGGCACGCGGCGCGCGGTTCTGCAGCCGGGAACACGAGCGGCTGCACTGACCATGTCCGGCGAGGACGCGGCACCCGTCCCGGCCCTGGCCTACCGCGACGACTTCTGGCGGTCGCTGTTCTATTTCAATGTGTACCGGTGCCTGGTGCCGGTGGTGCTCGTCGCACTCTGGATGTTCGACAGCAAGATGCTGTTCGGCAGCAGCCAGCCGTCGCTGTTCATCTGGTCGATGGGGCTGTACGC
>JAIENF010000529.1 GCA_019751575.1 Burkholderiales bacterium | reverse complement strand
GGAATGCCGGCAGTACCTGCTGCGCCAGGCTTTCGAGGAGGCGATCCACACCCACGCCTACCAGTACATCGTCGAGTCCCTGGGGCTGGACGAAGGGGAAGTGTTCAACGCCTACCACGAGGTCGCCTCGATCCGTGCCAAGGACGAGTTCCTGATCCCGTTCATCGACACGCTGACCAATCCGTCGTTCCGCACGGGCACGCCCGAGGCCGACCAGAAGCTGCTGAAGAGCCTGATCGTGTTCGCCTGCATCATGGAAGGCCTGTTCTTCTACGTGGGCTTCGTGCAGATCCTCGCGCTCGGTCGGCAGAACAAGATGACCGGTGCTGCCGAGCAGTACCAGTACATCCTGCGCGACGAGTCGATGCACTGCAATTTCGGCATCGACCTGATCAACACGGTGAAGGCGGAGAACCCGCACCTGTGGACGCCCGAGTTCCGCGAAGAGATCCGGCAACTGATGAACACGGCGGTCGAGCTCGAGTACCGCTATGCGGAAGACACGATGCCGCGCGGTGTCCTGGGCCTTAACGCACCGATGTTCAAGGAGTATCTGCGGTATATTTCCAACCGCCGATGCCAGCAGATCGGACTCGAACCGCTCTTCCCCGGTGCGAACAATCCGTTTCCCTGGATGAGCGAGATGATCGACCTGAAGAAGGAGCGAAACTTCTTCGAGGCCAGGGTCATCGAGTATCAGACAGGTGGTGCCTTGTCCTGGGAATGAAGCGCGCTCGATAATTCACATCACTTTCCAAAGCGGGAGTCACTGATGGCAAAGAAGGTCGCACGCAAATCCACGGCGAAGAAGTCGGCACGACCGGTCGCCAAGAAGGCGGCAAAGAAGGTAGCCCGGAAGGCCACCGTCCGTACGCCGGTCAAGAAGGTCGCGAAGAAGGCGGTGAAGAAGGTCGCCAAGAAAGTCGCGAAGAAGGCGGCGAAGAAAGTCGCGAAGGTCGTGCGCAAGCCGGCAGTCAAGAAGGCCGTGAAGAAAGCTGCGCCCAAGAAGACTCCGGGCAAGGTCGCGAAGAAGGCGGTCAAGAAAGTCGCGAAGAAAACCGCGAAGAAGGCGGCGAAGAAGGCCGGTCGCAAGGCAGCCAAGAAAGGTGCCAAGAAAGCGGCGGGCAAAGGCTCGAAAGCGCCTGGCAGGCCGGCGACCCCGGCCGTCTCCAGAGCAGAATCCCGGGTCGCTGCGAAGGCAGTCCCGAAGCCGGCGGCGAAGCGGCCGGCAGCGCCAGGGCGGGTGATCGACACGGCAGCACGACCCGCAGTGGCAAAAAAGACAGCCCAAAAGCCGGCGGTCGCCAGCACTCCGGAAAAGCCTGCAGTTGGGAAGTCGATAGCGAAGCCCGCGACGGCAACTATGATCAACCCGGTTACAGCGCCTGCCTCGTCGCTCGCAGCACCCCGGCCGGTTACCGTGCCGGGCGCTTGGCCATTCCCGATCTTCGGGCGTTGACCTGCTGCGTTCTGGAGGCTCTGCAAGCCCCTCGTCCGGGTGCCGCGTCACGGATTTTCCGTGGCCGGCACCTGTACGAGAACCGAGGGCCTGACAGTCTGAAGTTGCTTCCGCCAGCCTTGTGGGCTGCCAGAAAAGAATAGCAGACCGACCGCAGCGCGCCTATCGTCAGCAGGCGGATTCGCCTGAAAACAGTGTAAACGCCTGATTTTCAAAGCGATGATTTTTTCGTCGAGGGTTGTCGACAGTCATCGCATTGACCCTATACGTTGGTCGGGAATGCGCTCGGCTTTACGTGAGAAGTGCTTGTTTCGTGGGCGATAGACCCTGCACCCACGCGCATTCGTCAGCGAAGGCCGGCGATCGGCGCATCGGACAGGACGGCAATCCGGCCCTTCGCCTGACTCCGTGTCAGCAAGCGCGTGGGCCGCGCGATCCAGCCGTCCGGCCGGACCGCGCAGGCGCATGCAGCGCAGCCTTCTACCCCTTGAGACACTCGCTCATGAACTTCTTGCGCTCGTCACCCTTGAGCGCCTTGGTGCCCGCATCCTTGTTGCAGTTCGCCATCCGCTCCTGCTGCGGTGAGCGTGCCGGAGCCAGCGGGACCTCGCCCTTGAGGCACGCGCTCATGAACTTCTTCCGGTCGTCGCCCTTCACTTCCTTCTGTGCCGCCATCTTGTTGCAGCTCGCCATCAGTTCCTGCTGCTTGGTGCGTCCGTCTTCGGCAGCATGAACCACGGGCGCCATGGCGCCCGACATCAGCGAGACGATTGCGACGGCTGCTGCCGCCCTGGCGATGGATAGCATCGTGGATCTCCTCCGGTGGACGCGTCGGCCGGGATGGCAACGCCGTCCTGCACCGTGACTATGCCATAGCGATGCATCGCGTCGCAGGCGCGGCGATGGTGGGCATGGCAGCGTCGCCGCGTTCAGCGCACGGCGGCCGCCGCCAGGATGCGCTCCGCGAGTGCAAGCCCGCTCAGCCAGGCGCCTTCGACCCGCGAGCCGGCGAGCCAGTCGCCGCAGGCACCGGCCTGGCTGTCGGCATCGAACAGGCAGGCGAGGTCTGACCTGGCGCCGGGCCCCGCATATCGCCATCGGTGCGCGCGGGCCGTCACCGGCTGGTCGTTGCAACCGGTGACCCGGCGAAACTCGGCAAGCATCCTCGCGCACACGGCTTCAGGCGGCGCCTCCAGTTCGCATTCGCTCCAGTCGCGCGCGGCATGGAGAACCCAGCATTCCGACCGTGGGTCGCGACCGGGCCTGGAGCGATTGCGAGCGATCCATGTGAGGGAGGAGCTATTGACGAAGGCCGCATCGAAACCGGTCGCGAGCGGCGCGTCGAACGACGCGAGCACGGCCCAGCAGGGAACCATCGGCAGCGCGAGGGCCTGTGCCTGCATCGTCGGGACGTCGGCCAGCAGCGGGGCTGCCTGCGGCGACGGTACCGCAGCGACCAGCCAGTCGAAGCCGCCGTCGATCGCGGCAGCCTCGCCGAGGCTGTCCCGGGCGGCCAAGGTCCAGCCGATCGTGCCGTCGGGCGCGGCCGTCCGGCGTGCGCGGGTCACGGTGAGGTCCGTGCGCAGCGCCAGCCCCTCGGCCAGCGCGCCGGCGATGCGGTTCATGGAAGGAACGCCGACATGGCGCACGGTGCCGTCCCCGACGGCTGACCGCACGGGTGTGTCGTCCATCATCTCGATGGCGACCAGTGCAGGCGTCCAGGGGGCGGCGATGCCCTGTTCCAGCCATTGCTGGACGATCGTCCGAAAGCGCGGGTCACGCGCGGTGAAGTACTGCGCGCCATGGTCGAAGGTGCCACGATCGGTCCGGCGCGTGGCCAGCCGGCCGCCCGGACCGCGGGACTTGTCGAACACCTGCACCCGGAATCCGGCGTCCTGGAGCACGCGTGCGCAGGTCAGGCCGGACAGGCCGGCGCCGACGATGGCGACCGAGGGGGAGGGGAGCTGGCTCATTCGGGTTTCCTGCGGGCGAGGGCATGCCGGTAAAGCGGGGGGTCAGGTGCAGGCCTCTTCGCCCGGGGCGGGACGAGGCCTGCGCACGAAGGGAAAGGTCCTGCCGGGCGGCAACGAGCCCACCGGGATCCGGTCGAAGCCGATGGCCAGGCAGGTACCGGGTGCGCGGCCTTCGAGCAGGCGGTGCCAGGCCTCGTCGTCGAGCGGCTTTCCGCCGGCGTCGGCGAAACAGTCGACCAGCGCAGGCAGGTCGCGGTCGAGCAAGGCGCCGCACGCCGGGCCATCCGCCGCCTGGAACTCCACGATCACGCCGCCGTCCGGGTCAAGCCAGGCGCGAATCGGCCGGTCCAGCGATGCCCCGGTGTGGGTCAGCAGGGACGCGCGGTGCGCAGTCACGCCTTCGAGGCGGAGGACATACGGCAGATGGTCTATGTCGACGAACACCCGCTGCGGCCCGTTCTGGAAGAAGAAGCGGCCCTGGTCATCGTGCATGTAGTTGCGGCCGATGAAGTCCACCGTCGGCCGGTGTCCGATCGGTTCGTCCTTGACCAGCCAGCGCCCGCGCCTGTCCAGCCGGAGCCAGCCGTAGACCGCGGGAACCTCGGGCCATCGGGCCATCGCCTGCGCGACAATGTCGTCCATCGGATCGCTGTACTCCTGAGTCGGGGTAGAGTACCCAATCCGGGTCCGATCCGTATCCGTTTCCCCACCGTCGCAGGAGGCCCAGATGGCCGATTCCACCGACCAGACCAGCGAGTTCTTCGACTGGGTGCGCAAGATGTGGACACCGGAAGCCTATGGCCTTCCCGGCATGGCCGCGATGTCCGCGACGACGCCGATGCCCGGCTTTCCCGGCATGCCCGCGATGTTCACCCCGACGGCCGATCCGAAGGAGATCGAACGCCGGATCAACGAGCTTCAGGCCGTCGAGAACTGGCTGAAGATGAATGTCGGCTTCATCCAGATGACGGTCAAGACACTCGAGCTCCAGAAGTCCGCGCTGGAGTCGATAACCAGTACGGCAGCTGCGGCTTCCAAGCCGCGCTAGGCTGCCGGGCGTCCAGGGCAACCGGGGTCGCCCCCCGAAACCGCTCAGGCAGGCCAGCATGCAGTTTCCAACCATACCGTCGCAGAAGGTCGCCCCCGTCGTGCGGTCCGACGTCTCGGGGGTGGCTGCAACCGCGCCGGTCGGCCCCGGGCAGGTGGCGGTGTCCAACGCCTCGCCCTCCACGGCGCCTGCCCAGCCGCCGCCGCCAGGGCTGCCTCCGGTCGAGCGCAGGCAGGGCTCGCGCAGGGACGGGCCGGACCGACGCCGGCGACAGATACCGGTCCTGCTCGACACGCGCGTGGGCCGCGACCGCCGGGGCGAACGGCGGCGCGCCGACGATCCCCCGCCGGCACGGATCGACGACTCGGCCTGAGCCCGGGCCTTGCCCGGTCAGTGCAACTGCTTCGGCCGCGTATGCGGCTGGGTGGCGCTGGCGAGGCCGCTTTCGCCCGCTGCCTGCTTGCGCGTCCAGTCCTCGGCGAACAGCTTGTTGATCACCGCCGCGACCTGCGACACGTCTTCTGCACCGAACTGCCGGCCGAGCAGGTTGGACACTTCCTCGACCATCAGGCGCCGTTGCATGTCGTGGATCGCCTGCGGCGTGGGACCGACGAACATCAGCTGCACTTCATCGCCCTTGTCGTGGAAATAGGTGATCTCGACCGTGGAGGCTTCCTCGGCCAGCGGCCCGAGTCCGGCCAGCGCATCGCCAAGCACGCCCTGGAAGTTGCGGCCGACATCCCCGGTCCAGCAGACCTCGAGCAGGAACCGCTTGCGGTCGAACACGATGCCCGGCTCGTCCTGCTCCAGGCTGCGCGCCTCCTTGATCGACGCGCAGTCGAGATAGTCGAGCCAGGGCCGCAGTGCGCCCTCGACCTGGCCGATGGATACACCTTCGACCAGCACTACCGTGCCGTGCACATGTACTTCGGTACGCATGTCCGATTACTCCTGACGAAAACGCGACTTGAACCGGCCGGGGCCGGGGTTCGGCCCCGGCGGCTCAGTCGTTCACTGCGACGATCGGATTGCGGATCACGCCAATGCCCTGCACTTCGGTCTCGAGGATGTCGCCCGGCTTCAGGAACTCGGGAGGCGTGCGCGCATAACCCACGCCTTGCGGCGTCCCGGTGGCGATCAGGTCACCGGGTTCGAGCGTCAGTCCGCGCGACAGCTCCGAGATCAGGCGCGGCAGCTTGAAGAAGAGATGGCGGGTGTTCGATTCCTGCTTCACCACGCCGTTGACGCGGGTGAAGATGTCGAGCGATTCAGGCTGGATCGAGTCGGCGGTGACGATGCACGGGCCGATCGGGCAGCTGCCGTCGAGGCTCTTGCCCTTGAACCACTGTCCGCCGTGATAGCGCTGCATGTCGCGCGCGGTCACGTCGTTGAGGACCGTGTAGCCGAACACGTAGGACATCGCGTCAGCCTCGGGGATGTTGCGTCCGCGGCGGCCGATGATCATGCCCATCTCGCATTCCCAGTCGATCTTGTCGCTCACCTCGGCGTTGTAGGGGATCGGATCGAACGGACCGTTGAGCGCGTTCGACGCCTTGGTGAACAGCGCCGGGTGGTCGGGCAGCTCCACCGCCGTCTTGCGGTGCGCCGCGCCTTCGTTGAAATGATCGAGGTAGTTCCAGCCGACGCAATAGACGTTGCGGCGCAGCCGGGGCAGCGGGGCGCACGGCAGCACGGCGGAAAGCGGGACGCGCACCGCCCTGGCATGCGCGGCCAGCGCCGCCGCCGCCGCCAGGCCCGGGGC
>JAIENF010000542.1 GCA_019751575.1 Burkholderiales bacterium | reverse complement strand
GGTGATGCCGCGTTCCTTCTCGAGGTCGTTCGAGTCCATGACCCGTTCGGTCATCTTCTCGTGTGCGGCAAACGTGCCCGACTGGCGGAGCATTTTGTCGACCAGCGTGGTCTTGCCGTGGTCGACGTGGGCGATGATCGCGATGTTTCTGAGCGCGCGGGACATGAGGGGTGGCGTCCGTTCGGTGAGCGAGGAAGTCCGTGCCGCTCGTGGCGGCATCGGAGGTGTCGTGCAAAGCAGCCGCACGGCAGCGGTGCTGGTTGCACCGGCAAAAACCCGCGAGTCTAGCACGGGCACCCTGCAATTCCCTTTCCCAGCCATTACACTCGGCGGTTCCCGCGCCGTCTTTCCCGCGTCACCCGCACATGGACCGCAGATGCCCCGTCTCGCCCTGGATCACCTGACCGAACTCGCCGCCGCGACGCTGTCGAAAGCCGGTGCGGCACCGGCCCAGGCCGATGCGACCGCCCGTGCGCTGGTTGCCGCGGACCGCGACGACCTCGCGACCCATGGCGTGTCGCGCATCCCGCTGTACGTGGATCATCTGTCGACCGCACGCGTGGACGGCAGCGCCCGGCCCGCGATCGTGCATGAACGCGGTGGCAGCTGCCTGATCGACGTGCGCGGCGGGCTCGCCTACCAGGGCTGCGAACTGGCGGTCGCCGAGTCGATCGCCCGGGCACGCACCCACGGCATCTCGCTGGTCGCGCTGACCAACAGCCACCACTACGGCGCGGCGGTCTACCACCTCGAGCCGATCGCCGCCGCCGGCATGATCGGCCTGGCGCTGACCAACTCACCCGGGGCGATCAATGCCTGGGGCGGCCGCCGGCCGGTGTTCGGCACCAACCCGATCGCCGCGGCGTTCCCGCGCGCCTCGAAGCCGCCGGTGCTGATCGACCTGTCGCTGACCGAGGTGACCCGCGGCAAGATCATGATCGCGGCCAAGGAAGGCCGGCCGATCCCGGAGGGCTGGGCGGTCGACAAGGACGGCAATCCGACGACCGATGCGAAGGCGGCGCTCACCGGGAGCCTGTTCGCGATCGGTGGTGCCAAGGGCGCGATGCTGGCGATGATGGTCGAACTGCTGTGCTGCGGGCTGACCGGCGCGGCACTCGCGTTCGAGAACGACTCCTACTTCGAGCCCGGCAACAAGCCACGCATCGGGCACACGCTGATCGCGATCGATCCGGGTTCGACGGCCGGCAGCGCGGTGTATTTCGAGCGCGTGGAAGCGCTGATCGCAGCGATGCTCGCCGACCCCGGCGTGCGCCTGCCCGGCGACCGGCGCCACGCCGCGCGCGCGAGGGCCGCCGCCGAGGGGGTCGACATCCCTGACCCGCTTTACCGACAATTGCTGCAGTTGGCCGGCCGCGAGCCGGCTTAGCCGGTCCCTGCAGGACAGTCCCACGACCGCTTCACCTACGGATGGAATCGACATGACCGACAAGACGCTGACGCTCACTGTCAACGGCGGTGCGCACACGGTACAGTGCGACCCGGAAACCCCGCTGCTCTACGTCCTGCGCAACGACCTTTCGCTGAAGGGCGCCCGCTACGGCTGCGGGCAGGGCCAGTGCGGTGCCTGCACGGTGCTGGTCGACGGCAAGCCGGTCCAGTCCTGCAACGTCCCGGTATCCGACTACGCCGGCAAGTCGATCACCACCATCGAAGGGCTGGGCACGCCCGAAGCGCCGCATCCGCTGCAGCAGGCCTTCATCGACGAGCAGGCGGCGCAGTGCGGCTACTGCGTGACCGGCATCGTGATGAGCGCGAAGGCGCTGCTCGACAGCAACCCGAAGCCCACCCGGGCCGAGATCACCGCCGCGCTGCGCGACAACCTGTGCCGCTGCGGGACCCACGCGCGGATCATCCGCGCCGTCGAGCGCGCCGCGGCGGCGATGGCTGCCTGACGCTGCTGCCCGACGCTGCTGCCTGACGCTGCTGCCTCACGCTGCTGCCCGAACCCCAAACGAGGTCACGAACGATGTCGCGTACCAACGATTCCTCCCCGCTGCCCGGCAGCCTTTCGGTCAACCCCATCCTGGACAAGTGGGTGCGCCTGGTCCCCGGCGGCACCGGCCCCGCGTCCCATTCGGTCACCGTGTCGCCCGGCAAGGTCGACATCGGCCAGGGCATCTCCACCGCGCTGGCGCAGATCGCCGCCGACGAGCTCGATGTCTCGCTGGCGCGCATCGTGATGCGCCCGGCCGGTACCGACACCTCGCCGAACGAGGAGATGACCTCGAGCAGCCTGTCCATCGAGCACAGCGGCATCGCGATCCGCTACGTGTGCGCCGAGATCCGCGGCACGCTGCTGCAGAAGGCGGCGCAGAAGCTCGGCGTCACTGCAGAGCGCCTGACCGTCGATGACGGCGTGATCAGCGCGCCCGGCGGCGGCAGCGTGGCCTACTGGGACCTGCTGGAAGACGGCATGTTCCATCGCGCGGCCACGGCCGAGTTCCGTCCGAAGGCGGTGGAAGACTTCCGGCTGATCGGCACGGACGTACCGCGGCTGGACATCCCCGCGAAGGTCACCGGCAAGCCGAGCTATGTGCACGACATGGTGCTGCCCGGCATGCTGCATGGCCGCGTGGTGCGCCCGCCGAGCTACGAGGCGCGCCTGCTGTCGATCGACGACGAGGCCGGCCTGCGCGCGATGCCCGGGCTGGTCGAGGTGGTGCGCGACGGCAGTTTCCTGGCGGTGATCTGCGCGAAGGAAGAACAGGCGATCCGCGCCGCCCGTGCGCTGCGCAACCGCGCGAAGTGGGACGACCGCACGGCCCTGCCGGCGCAGGGCGCGGTGTACGACCACCTGAAGACGCTGCCCAAGACCGTGCACGTCGTGCACGAGAAGACCGACGACGCCGCGAAGGCCAAGGCCGCGAAGACGATGAAGGCGGCCTTCACCAAGCCGTACATCGCGCATGCGTCGATCGGGCCGTCGTGCGCCGTCGCGGTATGGAACGATGGCAAGCCCGAGATCTGGTCGCACAGCCAGGGCATCTTCCCGCTGCGCGTCGACCTGTCCAAGTCGTTGCGCATGCCCGAGGCCGACATCACCGTGCACCATGCCGAAGGCGCGGGCTGCTATGGCCACAATGGCGCGGACGATGCCGCGCTGGACGCAGCGCTGGTCGCGCGCGCGGTGCCGGGCCGTCCGGTCAAGCTGCAGTGGTCGCGCGAGGACGAATTCCAGTGGGAGCCCTTCGGCCCGGCGATGAGCGTCGAGGTCAGCGCCTCGCTCGATGCCGCCGGCAACATCGTCGACTGGACGCACGAGCTCTGGAGCAACACGCAGAGCACGCGGCCGGGCCGGCAGCCGGAAGGCACCTGGCTGATGGCCGGCTGGCACCTGGCCGACCCGCTGCCCAAGCCGCCGCCACGGATGATCCCGCTGGCCGGTGGCGGCGGCAGCGACCGCAACGCGGTGCCGCTGTACGACCTGCCGAACTCGAAGGTGATCCACCACTTCATCACCGAGATGCCGGTGCGCGTGTCCGCCCTGCGCTCGCTCGGCGCCTTCGCCAACGTGTTCGCCATCGAGACCTTCATGGATGAACTCGCCGAGGCAGCCGGCGTCGATCCGGTCGAGTACCGGCTGCGGCACATGAAGGACCCGCGCGCCCGTGCGGTGATCGAGGCGGCGGCCGACCGCGCCGGCTGGAAGTCGCGCAAGGCCTCCGACGGCACCACCGGCATGGGCATCGCGTTCGCCCAGTACAAGAACAAGCAGTCGTACTGCGCGGTGGTGGCCGAGGTGTCGCTCGAGGAAGAACTGCGCGTCACCCGCTGCGTGGCCGCGGTCGAGGCCGGGCTGGCGATCAATCCGGACGGCATCATCAACCAGACCGAAGGCGGCGTGATCCAGGCCGTGTCGTGGACGCTGAAGGAAGCGGTGCCGTTCGATCCGTCCGGCGTGCGCTGCATGACCTGGGACGACTACCCGATCCTGCGCTTCGACGAGGTGCCGGAAGTGGACGTCGTGCTGATCGACCGGCCCGACCAGAAGTCGCTCGGTGCCGGCGAGGCCGCGCAGGGGCCGACCGGCGCGGCGATCGCCAACGCGCTGGCGCAGGCGATCGGGGTGCGGGTGCGCGACCTTCCGCTGACGAAGGACCAGATCGCGAAAGCGCTGGTCTGATGATCGGGCGCATCGCGGGCCGGCTGCTCAACCTGCCGGCCCTGCTGCGCTACATGCGCGAGCATCGGGCCGACCGCTCGGTTTGGGACCCGGCGGAAGACCTCGAGCTCGAACTGTACGGCGCGATCTTCGGCAACAACTTCCTGCACTACGGCTACTTCCGCGAGATCCCCGCGTCGGCGGAGGAGATCAGCCTGGCCGACGTCAGCCGCGCGATGGACGACTATGCGTCGCTGCTGGTCGACCGGGTGCAGCCCGGCGAACGGGTGCTCGATGTCGGCTGCGGCATGGGCGGGCTCCTGAACCGCCTGGACCGTGCCGGCGCGAAGCCGACCGGCGTCACGCCCAATCGTGCGCACGCGCAGCACATACGGGCCGGCTGGCCGCACATCCCGCTGATCGAAAGCCCGTTCGAGCAGGTCGACGCCGCGGCCATCGACCCGAAGTTCGACGCGGTGATCAACGCCGAATCGTTCCAGTACATCGACCTCGACCAGGGCGTGGGCAAGGTGAAGGCGCTGCTTGCACCGGGCGGGCGCTGGATCATCATCGACTACTACCGCCTCCAGCCGGGTGCGAAGAACAAGTCCGGGCATGTCCTGTCCGATTTCGAGGCGGCCATCGCACGCCACGGACTGGAGATCGTCGAGCGGGTCGACGTCACCGAGAACGTGGTGCCCAGCCTTGCCTACGGCAGGTTGCTGGCGACGCGCTTCGCCCTGCCGATGACGCGTTTCGGCGCCGACAAGCTGTTCCTGAAGCAGCGGCTGCTCGGCTACCTGTTCCGCGACATGCTGAAGGCGAAGCTCGACGGTGTCCGGCTCGATACGCTCGACCCCGAGGTGTTCCGCCGCGAGAAGCGCTACCTGCTGTTCACGATCCGGCGCCGCGAGGGCTGAAGGGGTGCGACGATGGCCGGTGCCCCGCCGCACCGGCTAACATCCGGCTTTCGTCCATTGGGGAGATCGCCGGTGCCAGCGTCGCTGCCGCAGTTCATGCCCGGGGGGTATCGCTTCGTCCCCGGTCCGTTCCAGTACTCGGCAGGTGTCGCCGCCGAGCCAGGCTTCGAGATCGTGCGCGCCCGTTTCCTGCGGCCGATGCCGCTGGCCGCGGGCTTTTCGGCGATCGAGCGCCACCTGGCTTCGGTCGGCCGCGCGCCATCGGCGTTCTGCCAGTGCGAGTTGCGCTCCCCGGCGCCGTTCACCGAGGAAGGCTTCGTCTCGTTCAACCGCGACTATGTCGGCACGCTCGAACGCTGGGGGCTGATCCGCGACGGGGTGAACCCGGTCGCCCGCAGCAATGTCTGCCCGGAACTCGACAAGCCCCCGGTGCCGAGCCTGTTCGCGTTCTCGTACACGGTGCCCTCGGCCGATGCGCCGCCGACCTTCGTCGTCGCGGGCAGCGCCGAGGCCCCGGAAGGCAAGGGCCACTACGAAAGCCATATCGTCCGCCGCGGCGAGACCTCGCCCGATGCGATCCTCGAGAAGGCGCGCTGGGTGCTCGGCGAGATGGAGCGCCGGATGGCGTTGCTCGGCTTCGCCTGGCCCGACACTACCGCCGCGCAGCTCTACACGATCCACGATCCCCACCCGTTCCTGGCGGCTGAACTCGCGCGGCGCGGCGCCATGCGTGCCGGCCTGACCTGGCACTGGGTGCGCCCGCCGGTGGTCGACCTCGAGTACGAGATGGACGTGCGCGGCGTGCGGCGCGAACAGGTGGTCGATGGTGGCTGAACCCGCCCGCCCGTGATCGCGAAAGGAAGGCGTGCCGTGTTCAGCGGCGGACGTCCTTCTTCGCCCCAGCCGGGGCGGCCTCGGCGTCCTGTTCGTGCGCTGTCGCCAGCAGCGACAGCAGCCGCGCCAGCGTGCCGCGTTCGGTGTCGCTCAACGCCTCGAGCAGGCGCGCCTGCTCGGCGAAATGGCGCTCTATCACCCGGTTCGCCAGCTTCAGTCCCTTCGGCGTCAGGCGCACCGCGCTCGAACGCGCGTCGAGCGGATCGGGCTCGCGGGTGACCCAGCCCATCGCCTCGGCACGCGCGATCCGGTTGGTGATCGCACCCGAGGTCAGC
>JAIENF010000096.1 GCA_019751575.1 Burkholderiales bacterium | reverse complement strand
CAAGGACGACCTGACCGCGCGCGAGAACCTGGCGATATCGGCCGGGATCGCCGGCGTCTCGGTGGACGCCGCCGCGATCGACGCCGCGCTGGCCGAAGTCGGCCTCACCGGCCGCGAGATGCTGCCCGGGCGGGTGCTGTCGCAGGGTCAGCGCCGGCGGGTCGCGCTGGCGCAGCTCTACCTGGGGCACCGCAAGCTCTGGCTGCTCGACGAGCCGCTGGCCGCGCTCGACACCGAGGCGGCGGATGCGTTCATCGCACGGCTCGGGCGTCACCTGCATGGCGGCGGCGTCGCGGTGGTGGCGACGCACCATGCCATCGAGCCGGCCGCGCCGGCCACGCTGCACCCGTTGCGGCTGGGAGGCGCCCGATGAAGGACGAACGGGGGGATAAATGGGGTCAGACACCATTTATCGGAGCGGCCGCACCGGATTCACCCCAGGTGCCCGATAAATGGTGTCTGACCCCATTTATCCGCTCTCGGCCTGGGAGCTGCCGGTGAACTTTAATTGGTGTCTGACCCCAATTACCGTGCTGCGGCGTGACCTGCTGCTGACGCTGCGCCGTCCGGCGGAGCTGATGACGACGCTGTTCTTCTTCATCATCGTGGTCAGCCTGTTCCCGCTGGGCATCGGGCCGCAGCCGGAGCTGCTGCGCGAGATCGCCCCCGGCGTGCTGTGGGTGGCGGCGCTGCTCGCCTCGCTGCTGGCGCTGCCGAGGCTGTTCGCGGCCGACCATGCGGACGGCACGCTGGAGCAGCTGGCGCTCGCGCCGCAGCCGCTGTCGCTGATCGTGTTCGCCAAGCTGGTCGCCCACTGGCTGACCACCGGCCTGCCGCTGACCCTGCTCGCGCCGCTGATCGCGCTGCAGTTCGACCTGCCGTCGTCGACAGTCTGGGTGCTGGTGGCGTCGCTCGCGCTGGGCACGCCGATCCTCGGCGCGATCGGCGCGGTCGGGGCGGCGCTCACGCTCGGGCTGCGGGGCGGAGGCGTATTGACTGCGGTTCTCGTGCTGCCGCTGTATATTCCGGCTCTCATCTTCGGTGCCGGTGCCGTAGAGGCGACACTGGGCGGGCTGGATGCGGGGGGACACCTCTCGCTGCTCGCCGCGCTGACGGTGTTCACCCTGACCTTCGCACCCTGGGCCGCGGCCGCGGCCGTGCGGATATCGCTGGACTGACAGAGCCCACACCTTCCACCCGATGGCCATCCACTGGTTCAAGTACGCCGCCCCGGCGAGCTTCTATGGCCTCGCCGGCCGGATGATCCCGTGGTTCACGGGCGCGGCGGTGGTGACCACGCTGGTCGGCCTGTACATCGGGATGGTCCTGGCACCCACCGACTTCCAGCAGGGGGATTCGTACCGCATCATCTACATCCACGTGCCGGCGGCCTGGATGGGCATGTTCACCTACCTGGTGATGGCGGGCTGGGCAGCGGCCGGGGTCGTGTTCAACACGCGCCTCTCGGGCATGATGGTGCAGGCGTTGGCTCCGACCGGTGCGTTGTTCACCTTTGTCGCGCTGTGGACCGGCGCGTTCTGGGGCCGCCCGACCTGGGGCACCTACTGGGTGTGGGATGCACGGCTCACCTCCACGCTCATCCTGTTCTTCCTCTACATCGGTTACATGGCCCTGCGCGCGTCGATCGACGATCCGCGGCGGGCCGACCGGGCCGGTGCCGTGCTCACGCTGGTCGGCGTGGTCAACATCCCGATCATCTATTTCTCGGTGCAGTGGTGGAACACGCTGCACCAGGGCGCATCGGTCAGGCCCGGCAGCTCGTCGATGGCGACCGTGATGCTCACCGGCATGCTGGTGATGGCGTTCGCGGCGTGGATGTACACGATCGCCATCTCGCTCGCGCGGGTGCGCTCGATCATCATCGAGCGCGAGCAGCACAGTGCATGGGTGGGCGAACTGCTGGTGGCCGAAGGCCACGGCAGGCCGTCAGGAACCTCCGAGGCCCTGCCGGGGTCCAACGAACAGGGGGCACGATGAACTGGTCGAGCTTTTCCGACTTCCTCGCGATGGGGGGTTATGCGTTCTTCGTGTGGATGTCCTACGGCGTGACCGCCCTGCTGGTGGTCGCCGAGGTGGCCTGGGTGGTGAAGCAGCGCCGGCGATCGCTGGCGCGCGCGCAGGTCCAGCGCAGTATCCGGGAGTGGAGCAGTACATGAAACCGCGGCAGAAACGGATGGCGATCATCGGCGGGGGCCTGGCTGCGCTCGCGATCGTCACGGCGCTGGTGCTCAACGCATTCGAGGACAACCTGCTGTTCTTCTTCAGCCCGACCCAGGTCCATGCAAAGGAAGCGCCGCTCGATCGTCCATTCCGCATCGGCGGGCTGGTCGAGGCGGGCAGCGTGAAGCGCGGCCCGGACGGCGTGACGGTGACATTCAAGGTGACCGATACCGCGCAGGTGGTGCCGGTCACCTACAAGGGCATCCTTCCGGACCTGTTCCAGGAAGGCAAGGGCGTGGTCGCGCGCGGCCGGCTCGGCCCGGACGGCGTGTTCCGCGCCGACCAGGTCCTCGCGCGCCATGACGAGAACTACATGCCGCCCGAGGCGGCCTACGCGCTCGAGCAGGCGAAGAAGTCACAGGGCTCGCTGGTCGCGCCCGCAGGAGGTTACGGCAAGTGATTCCAGAACTCGGCCATTTCTGCCTCATCCTCGCGCTGGTGCTCGCACTCGTCCAGTCGATCTTCCCGCTGGTCGGCGCGCAGCGCGGCACCGAATCCTGGATGGCGATGGCGCGCCCGGTCGCGCAGGGCCAGGGCGTGTTCGTCACGCTCGCCTTCGTCGCGCTGGTCTACAGCTTCATGAACCAGGACTTCTCCGTCCTGAACGTCGCGCAGAACTCGCACTCCCAGCTGCCGCCGCTCTATCGCTTCACCGCCACCTGGGGTTCGCACGAAGGTTCGCTGCTGCTCTGGGTGTTCATGCTCTCGGGCTGGACGGTCGCGGTCACCGTGTTCAGCAAGCAGCTGCCCGCGCCGCTGGTCGCGCGCGTGCTGGCGGTGATGGGCATGATCAGCGTGGGCTTCCTGTCGTTCATGCTGTTCACGTCCAACCCGTTCGAGCGGCTGATCCCGGCCGCGGCCGATGGCCGCGACCTGAACCCGCTGCTGCAGGACATCGGCATGGTGATGCACCCGCCGCTGCTCTACATGGGCTATGTCGGCTTCGCGGTCGCCTTCGCGTTCGCCATCGCCGCGCTGATCTCCGGCGAGCTCGACTCCACCTGGGCGCGCTGGTCGCGTCCGTGGACGACGGTGGCCTGGCTGTTCCTCACGCTGGGCATCGCGCTCGGCTCGGCCTGGGCCTACTACGAGCTGGGCTGGGGCGGCTGGTGGTTCTGGGATCCGGTCGAGAACGCGTCCTTCGTGCCCTGGCTGGTCGGCACCGCGCTGATCCACTCGCTGGCGGTCACCGAGAAGCGCGGCGCGTTCAAGAGCTGGACGGTGCTGCTCGCGATCAGCGCCTTCTCGCTGTCGCTGCTCGGCACCTTCCTCGTGCGCTCCGGCGTGCTGACCTCGGTGCATTCGTTCGCCACCGACCCGGAACGCGGCCTGTACATCCTCGCCTTCCTGGTGGTGTCGATCGGCGCCTCGCTCGCGCTCTATGCCTGGCGCGCG
Organism: Burkholderiales bacterium; assembly: GCA_019751575.1. Classification (GTDB taxonomy): domain Bacteria; phylum Pseudomonadota; class Gammaproteobacteria; order Burkholderiales; family CAIKXV01; genus CAIKXV01. The sequence goes on along the minus strand of JAIENF010000096.1, from coordinate 2,563 downwards.
CCGAAGATCGGCCTGGGCGGCTCGTTCGACCTGATGTCGCGCGAGACGGCCCTGCTCGGCAACAACGTGCTGCTGGTGGTGGCTGCCGGCTCGATCCTGCTCGGCACGCTGTACCCGCTGATCATCGATGCGCTCGGCCTGGGCAAGCTGTCGGTCGGCCCGCCCTACTTCGACGCGGTCTACCTGCCGCTGATGTCGCCGCTGATGTTCCTGATGGGCATCGGCCCGGTCGCGAAATGGAAGAAGGCGACCCTGCCCGAGATGGCGATACGCCTGCGCTGGGCGTTCGGCATCAGCGTGGTCACCGCCATCGTGGTGCCGCTGGCGATGTCGGCGCAGACCGGCATCGGCACCTTCAGCCCGCTCGCTTCGTTCGGCATCCTGTGCGCGATGTGGATCGCCTCCACCGCGATCACCTCGCTGGTGCAGCGCCTTCGCCAGGCCGACGGCCCGCTGCTGTCGCGCTTCGCACGGCCGACCGCCAGCTTCTACGGCATGCTGCTCGCCCACTTCGGCGTCGCGGTGTTCGTGGTCGGCGTGACCATGGTGCGCGGCTACGAGAGCGAGCAGGACGTGCGCATGCGCATCGGCGAGACCGTGCAGTCGGGCGGCTACACCTTCCGCTTCGACGGCGTGCGCGAAGTGCCCGGCCCGAACTTCCGCGCGATGGAAGGCAAGATCACCGTGCTGAAGGACGGCGCGTTCGTCGAGGTCCTCGCACCGCAGAAGCGCGTCTACAACGCCTCCGGCATGGTGATGACCGAAGCCGCGATCGACTCCGGCTTCACCCGCGACCTGTACGTGTCCCTGGGCGAACCGGTCGACAACGGCGAGTCGTGGATCGTGCGCGTGTACCACAAGCCCTACATCGACTGGATCTGGGCCGGCTGCTTCCTGATGGCCCTCGGCGGCCTGCTCGCCGTCTGCGACCGCCGCTACCGCGTCAAGGTCCGCGAGCGCACCCCGAAATCCGGGTCAGAGACGAATTACGGCCCCGGGTCGAGCCCCGGGTCAGGCGGCAGGCCATCGCCGGTCGGCACGTCGCCCCTGACGGCGAAATTGGGGTCTGACCCCAATTATCGGCCGATGGACGGAGGGCTGCGATGAGCCGTGCGTGGCTGCCGCTGGCCATCTTCCTGGTGCTGGCCACCTTCCTGGGCATCGGCCTCACGCTGAACCCGCGTGAAGTGCCCTCGCCGCTGATCGGCAAGCCGGCGCCGGCGTTCACGCTGCCGACGCTGGCCGAGCCGCAGAAGCAGTTCTCGGTCGAAGATGCGAAGGGCAAGGTCTGGCTGCTCAACGTCTGGGCGTCGTGGTGCACGCCCTGCCTGGAAGAGCATCCGCTGATCGAGGCGCTGTCGAAGAAGGGCATCCCGATCTACGGGTTGAACTACAAGGACAAGGAAGCCGCGGCCACCGCCTGGCTCAAGCGCCACGGCGATCCGTACCGGCTGTCGGTGGTCGACCCGACCGGGCGCATCGGCATCGACTACGGCGTCTACGGCACGCCCGAGACCTACGTGATCGACAAGCAGGGCGTGATCCGCTTCAAGCATGTCGGGCCGCTCAACCCGCAGGTGGTCGAACGCACGCTGCTGCCGCTGATCGCGAAGCTGCGCGCATCGTGAGCGCGCGCAGTCCGATCCGGGGAGGTCCGATGCTGCGCGCGCTCGTGCTGGCGGCGGCGCTGGCGGCGACGCTGGGCACGATCGAAGGGGACGCGCGGGCGCAGGCGACGGACGCGCCAGCCGCGGCCGCGCCGGCCGGGACCGCCCCCCCTGCGAGCACCGGCGTCGCACGCCCGAACGCAGCCGACCCGGTGCTCGAGAAGCGCCTGCAGGCGGTGACCAAGGAACTGCGCTGCATGGTGTGCCAGAACGAATCGATCGCCGATTCGCATGCGCCGCTGGCGGTCGACATGCGAAACGAGATCCGCGACCAGCTGAAGAGCGGCATGAGCGAGCAGCAGGTGATCGCGTTCATGGTCGAGCGCTACGGCAACTTCGTCCGCTTCCGGCCGCCGCTCGACTGGACCACGATAGGGCTCTGGTTCGGCCCGGCGCTGCTGATGATCCTCGGCTTCGGTGCGCTGCTGTCGCAGATGCGGCAGCGTCGCAACCTCTCCACGATGCGTGCGGTGCCTGAGCTCTCCGCGGCCGAACGCGCCGCGCTGGCTTCGCTCGCAGACGGCGACGGCCCGCGCAGCGACCGCACGCAAAACGACAAGACAGGCAATCGATGACGCTGTTCTGGATCCTCTGTGCAGGGCTGGCGCTGTTGGCGGTGGCATTCGTGGCGGTACCGCTGTTTCGTGCGACGCGGCGCGAGGATTCCGGACCGGCACGTGCCGAGCTGAACGCCGAGGTCTACCGCGACCACCTGCAGGAACTCGAGCGCGAGCTGGCCGATGGCGTGCTGTCCGCCGAGCAGCACGCGATCGCGCGTGCAGAACTCGACCGCCGTGCGCTGGCCGAGTCGGCCGTGCTCGAAGCTTCCGCCGGGGCGGACGGCACCGCCGCACCGGCCGCGCCGCGCCGCGGCCGCTGGCTCACGTCCGGCGCCC
>JAIENF010000784.1 GCA_019751575.1 Burkholderiales bacterium | reverse complement strand
CCCGGCGCCCGATGCTGCCGGCGCGGGCGGGGCCGGCAGTTCGCCACGGGTCGCGCATCCGGCGGCCGCGAGCATCGCCGCCGCGAACATCGCCGCTGCGGCGCGCGACAGCACGGCCGGCCTGTGCCGCTCAGTCACCTTGTTCCGGGAACCCTGATGGACGCTGGATTCGCATTCCTGCTGATGGAAGCCGCACTGGCGCTCTGCCTGCTGTTGTTCATCGTCTGGTGGACCCTGCCGAGGAAGAAGAAGCGCCGGGACGACGGACGCACGGTAGGGCGCACGGACGGCCAGCCACCAACGGGTCAGTGAAGCACCCGCGGGACCGAAAGCGTGAACTCGGGGATGTCGGCATCGAACTTCGTGCCGTCCTCGGCCAGCATCTGGTAGGTGCCGCGCATCGTGCCCACCGATGTCGCGAGCGCGGTGCCGCTGGTGTATTCGAAGCTCTGCTTCGGTTCCAGCGTCGGCTGCTCGCCCACCACGCCCGGCCCGCGCACCTCCTGCACCTGGTTGTTCGCGTCGGTGATGATCCAGTGGCGCGACAGCAGCTGTGCCGGCAGCCCGCCGGTGTTGGTGATCGTGATCGTGTAGGCGAACACGAAACGCGAAGCGGACTCGTCTGACTGTTCCGGGATGAAGACGCTTTTCGCGGCGACCGTGATGTCGTACTTGTTCTTCAAGGCGATCGATGTCCTGTCGGATAAACTATGTCGGCTGACCATCCAGGGCTGAACCATGCATCTGATCGCACCGAGCATCCTGTCCGCCGACTTTGCCCGCCTGGGAGAGGAGGTGACCCATGTGCTCGCCGCCGGCGCCGACTGGATCCACTTCGACGTGATGGACAACCACTACGTCCCGAACCTGACCATCGGCCCCATGGTCTGCGAGGCAATCAGGCCCCTGACCCAGGCCCCGATCGATGTGCACCTGATGGTGAGGCCGGTCGACAGGATCGTACCCGATTTCGCCAGGGCGGGCGCCAACCTGATTTCCTTCCATCCCGAGGCGTCCGACCATGTCGATCGCACGATCGACCTGATCCGCGACCAGGGCTGCAAGGCGGGCCTGGTGTTCAATCCGGCCGCATCGCTCGCCGCGCTCGACTACGTGATGCACAAGATCGACCTGATCCTGATCATGTCGGTGAACCCGGGCTTCGGTGGCCAGGCCTTCAACCCGGCCGTGCTGCCCAAGATACGCGAGGCGCGCGAACGCATCGCGCGCAGCGGCCGCGACATCCGGCTGGAAGTCGACGGTGGCGTGAAGGTCGACAACATCGCGCAGATCGCGCGCGCCGGCGCCGACACCTTCGTCGCCGGCTCGGCCATCTTCGGTGCCGACGACTATTCGAAGGTGATCTCCGCGATGCGCGGCGAACTGGCCGCGGCGGGCGCGGAGGGGGCGCGATGATCCGGGCGCGCGCGATCCTGATCGACCTCGACGGCACGCTGGTCGACAGCATCCCCGGCCTGTCCGAAGCGGCGCGCCGGATGATGGTCGAACTCGGCCTGCCACCGCTGCCGCAGTCCGAGGTCGAAACCTATGTCGGCAAGGGGATCGCGAAGCTGGTCGAGCGCGTGCTGACGCGCAAGGCCGACGGCAAGCCCGCCCCCGACCTGTTCGCCACCGCGATGCCGGTGTACGAGAAACACTACTTCGACACGGTGGCCTGGAACTGCGCGCCGTATCCCGGCGTGTTCGAGGGTCTCGACCGCATGGTCGAGCGCGGCTTCCTGCTCGGCTGCGTGACCAACAAGTCCGGGCGCTTCGCGGAAGTCCTGCTCGAGCAGCTCGACCTGCGGCGCTACTTCCCGGTGCTGGTCGCGGGCGACACGCTGCCGGTGAAGAAGCCCGACCCGGCGCCGCTGCTGCATGCGGCGAAGCTGATCGGCGTCGAACCGGCCCAGATGGTGATGATCGGCGACTCGGCCAACGATGCGATCGCGGCGCGGCGCGCAGGGTGTCCGGTCATCTGCGTCAGCTACGGTTACCGCGAGGGCGCCGACCTGCGCAGCATCGATGCCGATGCTATAGTGGACAGCCTGACCGAAGTCGATGCGCTGGTGCAGGGCCCCTGATGTTCATCATCCGATGCTTCCCATGAACCGATCCCGCCTTCCCGTACCGATGACCGCCTGCGCGACCGAGCGCGGGTGCGCCACCTCGCCCGCCGTCCCGGCCGGCGCGTGGCGCTGGCGCCGCTGCGACGATTGAAGGTGGGGAGGCATCGCGTCGATGACCGCGTGCCTCGAGTTCTTCCCGACGCTGTCCTGCGGCCCGGCTGCCGCAGGTCATCATGGAGCGCACGATGAACGAACAGGAATTCAACCGGCTGGCGGCTGAAGGCTACAACCGGATCCCGCTGTACCTCGAGACCTTCGCGGACCTCGACACGCCGCTGTCGGCCTACCTCAAGCTGGCCAATGCGCCGAACACCTACCTGCTCGAATCGGTGCAGGGGGGCGAACGGTTCGGACGCTACTCGGTGATCGGCCTGCCGGCCGAAGACCGGATCGAAGTCACCGGCCGCATCTGCCGCGAACTGAGCGGCCGCATGACCCGCAGCCAGGTCGAGAGCGACGATCCGATCGAGTTCGTCCGCACCTATCTCTCGCACCTGAAGGTCGCCCCCGAGCCGGCGCTGCCGCGCTTCTGCGGCGGCCTGGTCGGCTACTTCGGTTACGACACGGTGCGCTATGTCGAGAAGCGGCTGGCCGGTACCGTGAAGCCGGATCCGATCGCCACGCCGGACATCCTGCTGCTGCTGTCCGATGAGGTGGCGGTGTTCGACAACCTGCGCGGCAAGATCTTCCTGATCGTCTATGTCGATCCGCGGCGCGACGGCGCGTTCGCGCGCGGGCAGAAGCGCCTGGCCGAACTGCTGGCGAAGCTGCGCACGCCGGTCTGCATCCCCGACGCGGCCGCGCACGCGCCGACCCGTGCCGCGTCCGAGTTCAGCGAGGATGCGTTCACCGACGTGGTCGACCGCGCGAAACGCTACATCGTCGACGGCGACATCATGCAGGTCGTGCTGTCGCAGCGGACCAGCCAGCCTTACGGGGCCTCGCCACTTTCCCTCTATCGCGCGTTGCGCGCGACCAATCCGTCGCCGTACATGTTCCTGTTCGACTTCGGCGGTTTCCACGTGGTCGGTGCATCGCCCGAGATACTGGTGCGGCTCGAGGCCGGGCAGGTCACCGTGCGGCCGATCGCCGGCACCCGTCCGCGTGGCGAGACGCGCGAGCGCGACGAGGCGCTGGCGACCGAACTCCTCGCCGATCCGAAGGAACGCGCCGAGCATGTGATGCTCGTCGACCTGGGGCGAAACGATGTCGGCCGCGTCGCCGCCACCGGTACCGTCAAGGTCACCGAGAACATGGCGATCGAACGCTATTCGCACGTGATGCACATCGTGTCGAACGTCGAAGGCACGCTCAAGCCCGGGCTGGATGCGTTCTCGGTGCTGCGCGCGAGTTTCCCGGCGGGCACGCTGTCCGGTGCGCCGAAGGTACGCGCGATGGAGATCATCGACGAACTCGAGCCGACCCGGCGCGGCATCTACGGCGGCGCGGTCGGCTACCTCGGATTCCATGGCGACATGGACATGGCGATCGCGATCCGCACCGCGGTGCTCAAGGACGGCATGCTGCATGTGCAGGCGGGCGCCGGCATCGTCGCCGATTCCGACCCGGCGAGCGAATGGCGCGAGACGCAGAACAAGGCGCGCGCGGTGCTCCGCGCGGCGGAGATGGCGCTGGCCGGGCTGGACAGCGCGGTGCCGGGCGCATCGCCGCGCTGACCCCCGCCACCCCCTCAGGCGGTGCGCTTCACAGTGCGCGCGTGGTGAACGTATCGCAGGCCTTCACGCTGCCGGTTTCGAAGCCCCGCGTGAACCAGCGCACCCGCTGCTCGGATGAGCCGTGTGTGAACGAGTCGGGCACGACGCGGCCGGCCGATTGCTGCTGCAGTCGGTCGTCGCCGATCGCCGCTGCGGCACGCAGGGCCTGCTCGATGTCGCCGCGCTCGAGGAACGACTTCATCTCGTCGGCGGTGCGTGCCCAGACGCCGGCGAAGCAGTCGGCCTGCAGTTCGAGCCGCACCGACAGCGCATTGGCGTCGCGTTCGCTGGCGCGCGCACGCACTTCCTGCACCTTCGCGGCGATGCCGAGCAGGTTCTGCACATGGTGGCCGACCTCATGTGCGATCACGTATGCCTGCGCGAATTCGCCCGGGGCGCCAAAGCGGGTCGCAAGCTCCCGGTTGAACGCGAGGTCGATGTACACCTTCTGGTCGGCCGGGCAGTAGAACGGACCCATCGCCGTCTCGCCGAGGCCGCACGCCGTGCGCGTCGCGCCGCTGAACAGCACCAGCGTCGGCTCGCGGTACTGTGCACCGCTCGCCTTGAAGATCGCACCCCAGGTGTCCTCGGTCTTCGCCAGCACGCGGCGCACGAAGCGGCTGGCCTCGTCGTCGACCGGCGCCGCCTGTCGCGACACCTGGGGCGCGTCCTGTCCGCTGCCAGCGAGCAGCGAGATCACGGTCGACGGGTCGGCGCCCATCAGCATCGCGACCAGCGCGATGGCGACAGTGCCCAGGCCGATCCGTCTGCCGGTGCCGCCGGTGCTGCTGGCACCGCGACGGTCCTCGACATTGCTGCTTTCGCGTTCGTCTTCGAGCTTCACCGCATGCCTCCCGCAGCCGCCTGATCGAAGGACCATGCCTAAAGCCATCTGCGTCGGCATGATAACCTTCGTGTATGATCATCCGCAGGGATCCTCTCGCTCCCCGACCTGCCCGCCGATGGCGCCGAGCGCACTGACGCGCCCAGGCGCGGCCGGAGGCGGGCCAGGCCCGCATGGCTTCCTTGCCGATTGCAATGAATTCAAGGGGATTAAGCGAACATGCTGCTGATGATCGACAACTACGATTCCTTCACCTACAACCTGGTCCAGTACTTCGGTGAACTGGAGCAGCAGGTCGAGGTGTTCCGGAACGACGAGATCACGGTCGAGAAGATCGAGGCGTTGCGTCCGAAGCACCTGGTGATCTCGCCGGGCCCCTGCACGCCGAACGAAGCCGGTGTCTCGGTCGATGCCATCCGCCATTTCGCCGGGAAGATCCCGGTGCTGGGCGTGTGCCTCGGCCACCAGTCGATCGGCCAGGCGTTCGGCGGGAAGGTCGTGCATGCGAAGCAGGTGATGCACGGCAAGACCTCGGCCATCACGCACGAGGGGCAGGGCGTGTTCGAACGGCTGCCCAGCCCGTTCCTGGCCACCCGCTACCATTCGCTGGTGATCGACCGCGAGTCGCTGCCCGATGTGCTCGAGGTCATCGCGACCAGCGAGGATGGCGAGATCATGGGCGTGCGCCACCGCACGCTGGCGGTGCAGGGTGTGCAGTTCCACCCGGAATCGATCCTCACCGAGCGTGGCCATTCGTTGCTGGCCAACTTCCTGAAGATGACGGCCTGAAGAAGACGCAATGAACTATGCCGAAGCCCTTACCGCGCTGATCGAGCGGCGCGACCTCGACCGCGACCGGATGGCGCTGCTGATGCGCCAGGTGATGCACGGCGAACTGACCCCGGCGCAGATTGCCGGGCTGGTGATCGCATTGCGCTCGAAGGGCGAGACCGTGGATGAGGTCGCGGGCGCGGCGTCCGTGATGCGTGAACTGGCGACCCGCGTCGACGTTGCCGGTGTCGAGCACCTGGTCGATACCTGCGGCACCGGCGGCGACGCCCAGCACACCTTCAATGTCTCGACCACCGCGGCCCTGGTCGCGGCGGCGGCGGGTGCCCATGTCGCCAAGCACGGCGGCCGTTCGGTGTCCTCGCTCTGCGGCAGTGCCGACGTGCTCGAGGCGCTGGGCGTCAGGCTTGGCCTGGACCCGGCGAAGGTCGCGCAGTCGATCCGCGAGGTCGGCGTCGGGTTCATGTTCGCACCCAGCCACCATTCGGCGATGAAGCATGCGGCGCCGGTGCGCAAGGAGCTCGGCGTGCGCACGATGTTCAACATCCTGGGTCCGCTGACCAATCCGGCGGGCGCGCCGAACCAGGTGATGGGCGTGTTCCGCCGCGAACTGGTCGGGCTGCAGGCGCGCGTGCTGCAGGCGCTGGGCAGCCGGCATGTGATGGTCGTTCATGGTTCGGACGGGCTGGACGAGATCACCATCACCGGCGATACCGAC
>JAIENF010000773.1 GCA_019751575.1 Burkholderiales bacterium | reverse complement strand
CGCGTCCACCGCCTGCAGGTAGCCCAGGCCGTCGTAGCGCCCGGAATTCACGCAGGTGCCCTGCTCCTTGTCGGCATACCACTCCTGCCAGGCGTCGAGCGAGAACGCCTTGCCCGCCACCGACACCACCTGCCGGATGTCGATGCCGTACTTCTTCGCGAACGCGAAGTCGCGCTCGTCGTGCGCCGGGACGCCCATCACGGCGCCGTCGCCGTAGGTCATCAGCACGTAGTTGCCGACCCAGACCTCGACCCGTGCGCCGGTCAGCGGATGGGTGACGAACAGCCCGGTGGGCATGCCCTTCTTCTCCATCGTCGCCATGTCGGCCTCCATCACCGATCCGTGGCGGCACTCTTCGATGAAGGCGGCCAGCGCCGGGTTGTCGCGCGCGGCGCGCGCGGCCAGCGGATGCTCCGCGGCGACGGCGCAGAAGGTGACGCCCATGATGGTGTCGGCCCGCGTGGTGTAGACCCACAGCTGCCCGTCCTGTCCGTCGAGCACGTACGGGAACGCGAAGCGCACGCCGTGGCTCTTGCCGATCCAGTTCGCCTGCATCGTGCGCACCCGCTCGGGCCAGCCGGGCAGCGTGTCGAGCGCGGACAGCAGTTCGTCCGCGTACTGCGTGATGCCGAAGTAGTAACCCGGGATCTCGCGCTTCTCGACCAGGGCACCGGTGCGCCAGCCTCGACCGTCGATCACCTGCTCGTTGGCGAGCACCGTCTGGTCGACCGGATCCCAGTTCACCACCTGGGTCTTCTTGTAGGCGATGCCCTTCTCGAGCATGCGCAGGAACAGCCACTGGTTCCAGCGGTAGTAGTCCGGCTGGCAGGTCGCCAGCTCGCGCGACCAGTCGATCGCAAGCCCGAGCGACTGCAACTGGCGTTTCATGTAGGCGATGTTGTCGTAGGTCCACTTCGCCGGCGGCACCTTGTTCTGCATCGCCGCGTTCTCGGCCGGCAGGCCGAACGCGTCCCAGCCCATCGGCTGCATCACGTTGTGCCCGCGCATGCGGTGGTAGCGGGTAAGCACGTCGCCGATCGTGTAGTTGCGCACATGCCCCATGTGCAGCTTCCCGGACGGATACGGGAACATCGACAGGCAGTAGTACTTCGGCCGGCCGTCGGCGGCCGCACCCTCGCGGGCGAGGAACGACTGGCGCTCCGTCCAGTAGGCCTGGGCGGCCTGTTCCACGGCTGAAGGTTGGTACTGGGGTTGCATGCGGGGTGCTCTTGCCGAAGGGAGAGAAAGCGGCGGATTATAGCGGGCACGGGGCGCGCACCCTCCCGTGCCTGCCAGCGCTTCCGCAACGGACGCCGCCGGATTCCGGGTGCCCGTGGAGAACCGGATGACCCTGCCGTACAGCCCCTGCCGCACGAGCGGTGCCCCCGACCTGGATGCCGGCGAGGACGCCGAACCGGCGCGCACGCCCGGCGGCGAGCCGACCTTCAACCCCGGCGCAGGTCGGCCGGCGCTGCGGCGCCGCCGGCTGCTGATGCTCCTGTCGTCCCTGCTGAGCGCGCCCGGCCTGCTGCCGGCGGGAAACGCGCTCGCACAGTCCACCCCGGCGCGGACAGCCCCGGCGCGGGCGGACGCCTGGGTCTCGGCGGTGCAGATGCCCGGATGGATCGAGCGTGCCGGCGTGCGCGAGCCGCTGTCTCCCGGCGCGGTCCTGCGCGCCGGCGACGTGGTGGTGACCGGCGCCGGTGGCAGGGCACTGGTCCGGCTGGCCGAGGGCAGCACCGTGAAGCTGGGTGAATCGGGCCGCCTCGCGTTCAGCGACCTGCGCGTGTCGCGCGGCGCCACCACCGTGCTCGCCGGGCTGTTCGACATTGCACAGGGCGCGTTCCGGTTCACCACGGCCGCGGTGCAGCGCAGGAACAGCGCACGCGACCTGCAGATCCGCATCTCGACCGTCACTGCCGGCGTTCGCGGCACGGATCTCTGGGGCCGCGGCACCGCCGAGCGCGAGATCGTCTGCCTGATCGAGGGCAGCATCACGGTCACCCGCGGCAGCGAGGCGCCGATCCAGATGAGCGAACCGCTGTCGTTCTTCATCGCACCGGTCGGTGCCCCGGCACTGCCGGTGGCGGCAGTGGACCCGAAGCAGCTCGCGCAGTGGGCGAGCGAGACCGAGCCGGTAGCCGGGGCCGGCGCCGCGGTCGAAGGCGGACGCTGGCGGGTCAGCGTGCTGCGCAGCGCCGACCAGGGCGAGGCCTTGAAGTCCTACGACGCGTTGCGCAACGCAGGGTTCGATGCGCGCATCCGGACTACCCGGGGTACGGACGCCGCGCCAGGTGCCGGCTATGACGTGGGCATCGGCAGCCTGTCCAGCCAGGCCGAGGCGCGTGGGCTGGCCGCACGACTCGCCGGGCAGGCAGGCGTCACCGGCGAACCGCTGGTCGGCCGCTGAAGGCACGCGGGGCCAGGCGTTTCGCGAACCTGCCTTCTCGCGGCGACGGGAAGAAAGTGTCGAGAACTTCCTCATCTCGCGGTTCCCCGGTTGGTAACATAGGGGACCGACCTGCTCCCTGGCGGAAACACGCGCAGCCTGCAGAGGCGATCCGCCCGTCGGCGACGGCCGCTCGATCCCTCCCAGGCGCATCGAATCGGATATCGAAAATGCTTCCCTACTCGAACTTTCTTCGCGGCCACGCAAGTCGGCGTACCGGGCCCGGGCCAGGGGGCAGGCCGCGCGTCCTGATCGTCGAGGATGAGGCGCTGATCGCTGTCGATCTTGAAAGGCGCCTGAATCGCATGGGCTTCGAGCCCGTCGGCGTCGCCGACAACAGGGACGACGCCGTGGACCTGTTCCGGAAGATCCATCCGGACCTCGTCCTGATGGATATCTGCATCCGCGGGCCCGCCGATGGCATCGAGACCGCACGCGAGATGCTCGACTTCTCGGACGCCGCAGTGGTCTTCCTGACCGCATACGCGGACGATGCGACCGTTGCACGGGCGGCGGAACTCTCGCCCTACGGCTACCTTGCCAAGCCCTTCGACGACCGCACGCTGAGTGCCACCTGCAAGGTCGCCACGACCAGGCACGCGATGGACCGGGACCTGCGCGTGCTCGCGCACGTGGCCTTGCAGGCGTCCATCGGACTGGTCGTGATGGAAGTGGTCGGCGACGAACGGCCGATCATCTTCGCCAACGATGCCTTCGCGCGCATGAGCGGCCGGTCGGTCGGTGACCTGCTCAGCAGCCGCTCCTGCCTCCCGACCGACGGCCCGGGCCAGGAGGGCGTCGCCCGCCTTTCGATGGCGATCGACGGCCTCACGGAGGCACAGGAGACCATCCTCGTCCGGCACGAAGGCGAGGAGCGGTCGTGGGCTTTCGCGAGCGTATCGCCCGTCGCGGGCCCGTCGGGACGCGTGACCCATGTCGTGGCGCTGTTCGCGGACGTGACACACGAGCGTGCGGCGCAGGACGCCCTGGCCGAAATGCAGCGTGCCGAACTCGTCGGACGATTTTCCGCGGCGATCTGCCACGATTTCAACAATTTCCTGTCGGTAGTGCTGTCATACGCAGGCCTCGTGCAGCAGGCGGTGACGGATGCGGATGTCCTGCAGGACGTCGAAGAGATCCTCCGGGCAGCCGAAAAAGGCGTGGCGCTGACCAGTCAGCTGGTCGGCTTTGCCCGCCATGATGAACGGACGGTCGGCGCGTCCGCAGACCTGGCCCAGGCGCTTCGCGATGCACGCGGCACGCTGAAGGCCATGGCCGGCTCGCGTTGCACGCTCCGCCTCCAGTTGCCGTCCGATCCGGCCTGGGTCGACCTGTCTCCGGGCTCGATCGAACAGATCTTCCTCAACCTCGTTGCCAACGCCCGCGACGCGATGCCGGACGGCGGACGGATCTCCATCCTGGCCGGCCTGCCCGCCGTGCCATCCCGGACGCTGCCGGCTGGCGCCTACGTCCGGGTCGAGGTCAGGGACACCGGATCGGGCGTCGATCCTGCCATCGCCGAGCGGATCTTCGAACCGTTCTTCACCACGAAGCCGCGAAGCCTCGGAAGCGGGATCGGGCTGGCCCGCTGCCGGATGCTCGTGGAGCGCGCCGGCGGTTCCATCCAGCTGCGCAGCAATCCCGGAGCAGGAACCACGGTCATCATCGATCTGCCGACCCTGGACGTTCCGGCCACGCGGTCTGCGGCCGACGCGCCGACGGAGGCACTCGGCAACGCCCACGGCGCGACGTGCGTCCTGGTGATGCCCGACGAATCCCTCAGGAGGGCCTATGCCAGCAGCCTTTCCCGCGTCGGCTTCGCCGTCTCCGAAGCGTCTTCCGGTCGCGAGGCACATGAGGCACTGGACGTACTTGGCACCCGCCTGGACCTGCTGGTATGCGCAGCCTCCCTGCCGCCAGGCCCGACCGGAACCGGCGCAGATGTCGTGGCATACGCGCGTACCACCGCGCCCGCGTCGCGAGCGATCCTCGCCGCGGATATCCTGGACGCACGGGATGCATCGTGGGCCGGCCGGGCAACCGTTCTCTGGATGCCCTTGAGCGGCGCGACGCTTGCACGCCATGCCCTGGACCTGCTCGAGGCAAGGGCGGGCGCCCTTGGACCTGCCATCGCAGGGATCCCCGCGGGCGAGTCCGGCGACGGTGCGGCCAGCGTGATCCAGGCAGTCGCAGCGGCTTCTCCGGCAGGAAGGCCGGCTGCCGAAGAAGCCGGGGCGTCCCATGCCGAAGCGGCGACAGGCGCCGCCTTCGACGAAAGCCTCCGGTGCCTGTACGTCCTGTTCCAGCCCATCGTGCAAGCGGACAACGGGACGCCTTACGGCTACGAAGCGCTGATGCGCAGCCGCGGTCCCTGCAGGAGCGCCGCCGACCTGCTTGATGCCGCCGAACGCCTCGGCCGGGTCGAGGAGCTCGGACGCGCGGTCCGGCGCCTCGTGGCCCACGCCATCGAAGACAATGCCGGCATCCGCGACACGATCTTCGTGAACATCCATCCCCGGGAGCTGAGCACCGACGTCCTCCTGCGGGACGACGAGCCGCTGCTGCCGTTCGCGGACCGCGTCGTCTGGGAAGTGATCGAGCGCGAACGGATCGCCTCGCCCGGTGAGCTGTGCAGTACGCTGCGCGCGCTGCGGACAGCGGGCTATCGCCTTGCAATCGACGACCTGGGTGAAGGATATGCCAGTCTCTCGTGGCTCGTGGCGCTCGTGCCCGACGTCGCGAAGATCGACCTGTCCCTGGTGCGCGACATCGACCGGTCCCGGATAAAGCGCGACCTGGTCGGTGCGATCGTGAGCGTATGCCGCAGGATAGGCACGATCGTCGTCGCGGAGGGCGTGGAAAGCGTGGAGGAAGCCGCGGTGCTGCGCGACCTGGGCTGCGACCTTCTCCAGGGCCATCTCTTCGCCAGGCCATCGCCGCCGTTTTCCGAACCCGAGTAGCGACGTTCGCTCCACCGGCTCACCGCCGGGTCGATGAACCTTCGATGCCCCAACGATGAACGTCGTCCACTTGCCGGACAGGGATCTGCCGAAGCTCATGGAGGGCCTGGTCGCCCTCGCGGGCGCAGGCGCGAAGTCGGTCCAGTTGCTGGGCGCGGTCGGAAACGGCTGGCGGCCGGAGGACCTCGATCCGCTGATCGCCGGGCTCGACATCCCGGTTTTCGGTGGACTCTTCCCGAGCGTGATCTTCGAAGGCCGGGCCTGCGATTCCGGGGCGGTGCTGATCGGCCATCGCGCGAGGACGAGCATCGCGGTGGTCGACGTTTCCGACGCGCGTCCTCCGGCGCACGACTTTTCGCAAGGCCTGGAAGGCTCCGACACGATCGTGGCCTACATCGACGCCACCTGCCCGAGCGGCCCCCTGATGCGGGCACTGTTCGACGCCAGGGGCACGCGCACCACATGGTGCGGCGGCGGAGCCGGCGCACTCGATTTCGTGCGCCGCCCGGTGGTCATCACCCCTGGCGGCCTGCGCGCGGGGGTGGCTGTGCTGGCCGGCCTTGAAGCGACGACGACCCTTGGCGTGACGCATGGCTGGAAGCCGTTCGGGAATCCCCTGCTCGTGACCGAGTCGCGCGGAAACGACATCCTGACGCTCGACTGGCGACCCGCTTTCGAGGTCTACCGCGAAGCCGTCGAGCAGAGATCCTCCAGGCGCTTCGACGAATCGGAGTTCTTCGATCTCGCCAGCCGCTATCCGCTCATGATCGAGCGCTTCGGGGCC
>JAIENF010000171.1 GCA_019751575.1 Burkholderiales bacterium | reverse complement strand
AACAGGCCGCCCGGGTGGGTCAGTTTTACTTCGGCGATTAAGCGCAAGGTGGGTCAGATTTACTTCGGCGTTGACAGTTCGGCCTAGGCCTGGTGCTGGGCATGCCTCCCGAGTGGATGTTCGGGCGTGCCCTGGCCATCGCCGTCGTCGTCCCCGCAGTCGTGTCGTGGCCGGTCAGCCTGCTCGTCATCCGGCTGCTGCACGAAGTGGAAGACGCAAGGGCCACCGCCCAGAGGCTGGCGTGGAACGACGAACTGACGGGCTCGCTCAACCGGCGGCGCTTCTCCGAGATGGTTCGCCGCGAGATCATCGGCGCCGACCGCACCGGCAACTCGCTGACCATTGCGATGCTGGACCTCGACGACTTCAAGCGCATCAACGACCGTCACGGCCACGCTGCGGGGGATGCCCTGCTGCGCGAGGTGGCCGCCGCGATTCGCAGCGTGATGCGGGCCACCGATCTGTCGGCCCGCTGGGGCGGAGAGGAGTTCTGCATCGCCCTCCCCGGCGCGGACGTTGAACAGGCCGTGCTGGTCGCGCAGCGCGTGCGCGGGGCCATCAGTGCGCTGCGCGTGGCCACGCACACGGGCGAGCTCATCTCGTGCACGGCCACCATCGGCCTGGCCGAGCGCGGTGATCGCGACGAGACCCTCGACGCACTCTTCAACCGGGCCGATCGCGCGATGTACCGGGCCAAGCAGTCGGGCAAGAACCGCGTGATGCTCGCCGAATCTGCCTGAGCGTACCCGGGCCTGGTCCCTCGGGCGGCCACCGCCGCCACCTGTGCCACGTGCGGCTGACCCAGTCCGAGTCCATGGACGTCCCCGACCAGAGCACGACGACGCCTCTTGCCGAATCGAGCTAACGCTCGATCATCTGGTCGAATGAACGGCCGGCGGTGATCTTCCGATCCCACGATACAGGCCAGCGTGGCGTTCGAGCACGCTGAAGATAGTCCCGGCAGCGCCGCGGTCAGGCGCTGCCCTTGAGCGCAGCAAGCACCGCACCGACCAGACCCGCCACGATCAACGCGAAACATGGTGCGATGCTCAGCAGGAAGCCGGGCCCGCGCTTGCCGGGATCCGACATGTATGCCTGCTGATAGAGGACACGTCCGACCAGGAAGACCGCGCCGCACGCCGCGACGTAGCCGGCAGGCCAGTACCTCGCGGCGATATAGAGCGCCGGGACGAAGAGCATCAGCAACTCGAGCGTATTCATCTGCACCCGAAGCGCCCGCTCGAACATCTCGTGTCCGGTGATGGCGGGCGCCTTCACGCCGTACTTTCCCCGTGCGCGTCCGACCAGCGCGGCGAAGACGAAGAACTGGAGAAGTGCTGCGAGCGCAACGATGTCCACGAAGTGCATGTTCTTTCCCTTGTAGTCAGGTGCCTGGCGCGATGCTGCGAGACGCCTGCTGGCCTTGCCGACAACTGCACCCCGTTCGGAGATGGCGCCGCCAGCGATACCGTCAAAGTCCATTGACCGTGCGATCGACATATCCGGCAACGACTCAGCATGCAGGAGCCGAACAAGAAAGTCGCGGAAAATGCGCCTGAACATTCCCAGGACGCTCGGGGCCAGTCGTTTGCCATGTCGTCTGCGGAAAGAGAAAGGGAGCTGGAAAGCGTGTCCAACAGAGTACACCGCCCAGAGGCAACATCGTGCTGCAGGTGTGGGCCCAACAGGGCCTCAAGTCCGGGCTGGGCGAGTAATCAGGTAGTCGCTGCGGACCAGCATATCGCAAGGAACCAAGCGCTCACACCAGCACTGGTGATCAAGACAGCATTCCAAAGCAGTTGCAATCGTTGAAACAAATTGATGTCGAGCACCTGCTGAGTATGGCCGGTTCCTTTGCCTACTAGCTGCTCAGCGTCGAGCCCGGAGATTCCTTCCGAAGGAAGAAACTGATGCAACAGGTGATCAACCGAAGCTCGCTTTGCTTGCTGCCACACCTTGAAGTGCGTGAAGACGCGCTGTTCTGGATCCAAGGGATTTTCAGCGAGAATGACTTTCTGATGCCAGTACTGGATGTCCCTTGCTCGACTTCCAACAACCGCTCGTAACTCGGTGGAAGTTCTTCGCTGCAACCAGAACAAAAAAGCGAGAAGCGCCGTAAGGAGACAATTGAACACCGAATTTGTAATGTGCTGCGATGCTTGATTCTGGATAGCCCCGGTCAGTTGTACGGCCAAGACCGCGGCGCCGGCAGCCACCAGGAATCCTTGGATCGTCACGTGAAGTGTCCGGTAACTCTGCAACAGCGTGTCTTGCCACGCTGCGCAAGCGAGCAAGAATTGGCGATGCTCGACTTCATTTGCATTCATGAAGACTCCTTGGATGTACAAGGTGTAACTCGTCGCCGCGAACACGATTGATTCGCACGGTGCAAACGCGCATGGCCCTGCCACCCGCGTCGAGATTGACCTGGAACTCAGCCATCGCCTGTAGATACAGGGCGTTTCAGGTGTGCGCGGTGCAACAGTTCAGCTTTCGCAAGCGGCTGCCCGGCGCAGTCGCTTCCGATGTCGGCTATACAGCCCGATCCGTCCGGCAAGCCAAGGGCACGGAGACAGTACTGTACGGTAGCGGACAGAAGAGTGCACAGCATTCGGTACGACGGCGTCATTCTGAATCCCCTGCCGTCAAGGCCGGACCATTCCCTGCAGGGAGGTCCATGGCCAACACAGGCAGCCTTGGTTGTTCGGGCGATCGGGTTAAGCTACAAGGTATTCTCCGAGGAGATTCGATGAAACCGACACGACGCGCCACCACGGCCGCTGCCATCGCCGTTCCCGCCCTGCTCGCATCCCTGCTGGCGCATGACGCGGCCGCGCAATCCTGGCCCGCAAAGCCGGTGCGCGTGGTCACGCCCTGGGCCGCAGGCGGCCTGACCGACATCGTCGGCCGCATCGTGTTCCAGAAGATCTCGGAGAACCTCGGCCAGCAGTTCATGATCGACAACCGCGCTGGCGCGGCCGGCACGATCGGCGCGGACATCGTCGCCAAGGCCCCGGCCGACGGCTACACGCTGATGGTGCATTCGATGGCGCACGTGGTGAATCCGTTCGTCTATGCGAAGCTGCCCTACGACACGCTGAACGATTTCGTCGGCATCGGCACGCTGGTGCGCCAGACCGGCCTGCTCGTGGTGCATCCGTCGCTGCCGGTGAAGTCGGTGAAGGACCTGGTCGCGCTGGCGCGCGCCCGGCCCGACCAGCTGTTCTATTCCACCGCCGGCAGCGGCAGCTTCTCGCACCTGGCGGTCGCGCTGCTCGGGTCGATGAGCGGCACGCGCATGGTCGACGTGCCCTACAAGGGCGGTGGCCCGGCGACCGCGGCGCTGGTCTCGGGCGAGGCGCAACTCTCGGCGGGCACGCCCGCGTCGGTGTCGACCCACCTGGGCACCAACCGGTTGCGGCTGATCGCGGTCACCTCTGATACGCGGCTCACCGCGTTCCCGAAGACGCCGACCGTCGCCGAGTCCGGCGTACCCGGCTACGAGTACGCCGGCTGGGTCGGCGTCTTCGCGCCCGCCGGGCTGCCCAAGCCACTGGTCGATCGCATCAACGCCGAAATCGCCCGGGCGATGGACAGCCCGGACACGAAGAAGCGGCTCGAAGAGTTCGAGCCCTGGACGACGACCCCGGCGCAGATGGCCGCGCGCATCCGGCAGGACTACGAAAAGCACAGCAAGCTGATGAAGGTCGCGGGGATCAAGCCGCTCTGACCCTCGCTGCCCGGTCGGGCCGTTCAGTCCGGCCTGATCCCGCTCGCCTGCACCACCTTCGTCCAGCGCGCGAAGTCCTCGCGGATGAAGGCGCCGAACGATTCCGGCGTGCTGCCGATGGCGTCCACGCCCATCTGCGCGAAGCGTTCCTTCACCTGCGGCGTGGACAGTGCCTTGAGCGCCGCTGCATGCACCCGCTGCACGATCGCGGGCGGAAGGCCGGCCGGGCCGAGCAGGCCGGTCGCGTTGGCGACCTCGAAATCCTTCAGCCCCGCCTCGGCGAAACCGGGTACATCGGGCAGCGTCGCCATGCGGTTGCGCGAGGACACGACCAGCCCGCGCATCTTGCCACCTCGCACATTGCCGCTGGCGGTCGAGCCCTGGTCGAACAGCATGTCGATCTGGTTGCCCATCACGTCGGTGGCGGCAAGCGCCGCGCCCTTGTAGGGCACGTGCAGGAACTTCACGCCGTTGAGCATCTGGAACAGCTCGCCCACCAGCTGGTTCGAGGAACCGGTGCCGCCCGAACCCATGGTCAGCGCGCCCGGCTTCTCGCGCGCGAGCCGCAGCAGGTCGGCGACGGTCTGTACGCCCAGCCCGCTGCGCACCACCAGCACGAAGGGTGACATCTGCAGGTTCACGATCGGCGTGAAGTCGCGCACCGGGTTGTACGGGGCGTTGGGGTACAACGCGGGTGCCACGCTGAACGTGCTGTTCGAACCGGTGAGCAGCAGGTAGCCGTCGGGTGGCGCCTTCGCGACCAGCTCCGACCCGATCATGCCGCCGGCACCGGTACGGTTCTCGACCACCACCGGCTGGCCCAGGGTCTCCTGCATCGACGGCGCGACCAGCCGCGCGGTGAGGTCGACGTTTCCGCCGGCCGCGAACGGCACGATCAGGCGGATCGGCTTCGACGGCCAGGCCGGTGCCGGCTGCGCCCTAGCCTGGTCGATCGATGCCGTGGAAGCGATGGCGGTTGCGGCAAGGGCCAGCGCGAGCGCGGGCATTGGCTGCTTCATGGTGACTCCCCTCGTTGGACGGCGCGCTGCTGCGCGCTCGATGTGCTGCGAGATCTAGAGCGTATCTGCGATCCAGTCCGCGATGTAGTCGACGCCGAGCTGCCGGTTGTCGAGCTGCACATGGTAGGTGCCGCCCTCTTCCTCGGTGAACACCTTCAGGTGCTTGCGCGTCGATCCGATGGCTTCGAAAACCTTGTGCGCGGACGCGACCGGCACGACCTTGTCCTTCTCGCCGTGCACGATCAGGAACGGCATGGTGATGTCCTTCGCCACCTCGGCGAGGGTGAAGCCGCGTGCCTTCTCGATCGCGGCCTCGAGCGTGTCGGTGCCCATCACCCAGCGGAAGTGGAAGGCGGACTGCGGCGTGGACTTCGGGTCGGCGTCCTGCCGGCGCTTGATCTCGAGTTGCCAGGCGTGCAGGTCCCAGTGCAGCGCGGCGAACGCGACACCGGCGGCATAGCGCTTGTCGAACGCGGCGACGCGCCCGGCGTAGTAGCCGCCGAAGCTGTAGCCCATCACCACCACCTTCGAGCGATCGACCTCCGGCCGTGCCGCGACCCAGTCGTAGGCGGCGCGGCCTGGCACTTCGTAGTCGTGGCGCGCGGCAAGGTCGCGCAGGCGCAGCGATTCGCCCTGCCCCGGGCCGTCGATCGCGAGCGTGTGGAAGCCGCGGGCCGCGAACTCGAGGCCGTTGAACAGCACGCTCATCTCCTTGCAGTTGTCCATGCCGTCGAACACGACGACGGTCGGGGCCGGCCCGGTCACGCCCGGTGCCTTCAGGAACCAGGCCGGCAGCGAACCGCCTTCATACGGCACCTCGACCCGTTCGATGTTCGGGTAGCGCCGCACCAGCCCCTTGCCCTGGCAGTCGAGCGACCTGCGGCCGAGTTCGCGCTTCTGTTCGCCCGGCTCGACGAAGCGTTCGGCGGTGAAGTAGTACATGCCGGCGCGCAGGTAGAAGTTGCCCGCGGTCATCCGGTGGCCGGCGGCCTCGGCGGCATCGGCGCGCTGTTCGAGCCTGACCGCCATGCGCTCCCATTCCTCGCGGAAGGCGTCGGGTTCGGCCTGTCGCTCGCGCAGGCGCTCGCACACCTCGTCGACCTCGCCCATCGCGACGCAGCCATACGGCGCCATCCCCTTGCAGATCAGCGTCGCGTTCGACCAGGTCATGTTGCCCGGGAATTCTTCTATCCAGCGCCCCATCAGGGTTTCCCTCCAGCGTTCCGCCCGTCAGCGAAGCCGGCCCGACGGCCACCGGCGCCCCGCGAACCCGGTCGGCGCGATCGACTTCCGCCACCCGATTGCCGGCGAGGGTACACCTACCAGGCGGGAAGCACAGATCGTACAGGCGCCAGCGATCCGTCGGCGTTGATCCCGCGCACGCCGGACTGCGGGCGCGTGCGACCGACCATGGGCGGCATGCATCCTGCTTCGACAGC
>JAIENF010000377.1 GCA_019751575.1 Burkholderiales bacterium | reverse complement strand
TGCCAGGCATCCAGGAACACCGCTGCATCCAGCCGGGCAGCGACCGTGCTGAGGAGCTCGACATGGTCGAACGGCAGCGGGCCGCGCGGCCGTCCGGGCCCGCGCATCGCCACGTACATGCGCCGCACCAGTGCCCGCGAAGGACCCTTGATGTCCAGCACGTCGCAGACGACCGCCGCGCGCGCACCCAGGCGGATGAGGCGCTCGGCCGCCTGCAGCAGCGCTCCGAAGCCGACCACCGGCGCATCCGTGCATCGCAGGCGAAGGTTCATCCGGCATCCGCCGCCAGAAGGAGCCGCGCGCCGGACGCGATCCGGTTGGTACGCGCCAGTTCCGCCTGCATGGGGAGATCCGCTGGATCGAGCCGCAGACCGAAGATCAGGGCATGAGAGTGCGACAGTGCCTGCAGGTCTGCGATGGACAGCCGGTCGAGGGCTGCGCAGGCAGCGGCATCCAGGCCGAGCCGCGTCACGGCAAGTTCGCGGGCTGACCGCGCAAGCTCTCGTGCGACATGCAGGAACGAGAGGTTCAGCTGTGCGATGTCGGCTTCGATGCGCGCAGCCACCGGAAGGTCGAACGACGCCGGCGGGGATGATTCCTCGACGCGCAGGCGGGCAGCCGGGCGGCTGGAAGCCGGACCCGACGCCGCGCGGCGGCGGGGCGTGCCAATGGACGCGCCGCCGGTCGTGGCACGGGGAGATGCGACGGACGCCGGACGGCGGACAGCCGATGGACCTCGCTCTTGGACAGGCATGGAGAACTCCTCGAATGGGAACGTTGGAGAGGCGGAACACGCGGGCGCCGTCCCGGACAGGCATCCCGGCTGCGACGCGTTGCCAATCTAGCGAGCCCTCCAGAGCCTGTCAATACTTTTAGTATCATTTGCTACACTTTTCGTAAAAACCGAGGATGACGCGACGGACCGTCTCGCCACGATTGCTTCAACAACCTGTATTTAAGAACATTTATCTCCCGGGAAAGCCGTTCCGTGTGCGCCGGCAGCGAGTACCGGAAGAACTTCCACAAACGCCTCCACCCTGGAATTTACTTTCGGTATCATCTGGGCGCATGGCCCTTCGCCCCCCTCGAACCCCGGACGATCCTGCGCAACCCGCCGGCGGGACGGACTCGCCCGGGGCGCAGCGCCGGCGCATGGGCCGGCCGAGCAACGAGCGGTTCCGGCAACTGTTCACGCGCAACCTGAACCAGTTGCTCGACCAGCGCGCCGATGTCCCGCGCGACGCTTCGGGGCGGGCGGCGGAGCTGGCGCGCGTTTGTGCGGTGACCCCTGCGGCCGCTCGCAAATGGCTGACCGGCGCCGGCTGGCCAACGCTCGAGAAACTGCTCGACCTCGCACAGCGTTATGGATTCGCCCCGGACGACCTGCTGTCGGACGGGCCGCGCCAGGTGGTCGATATCTCGCGCCTGGTCGATGCTCAGGCGCTGCGCCGCGCAACCCTGGCCGAACTCACCCCGGCGCCGCCCCTGGACGGCGCGTCGCCCCTGCGCCTGGCGATCGATCCGTCAGCATTCGAGGATCCGGCGGGCACGCCCTCCGGGACGGACGCCGACGCCACCCCTGGGGCTGCCCTCGTCCTGGTCGGCATTGCAGACGAAACCCTGGCACCGGCCTGCCGGTCGGGGGACCGGGTGGTGGTCAGACTCGATCCCCTGTGGCGCGGCGATGGCGTTTACCTCCTGCAGGTCACGTCGACCGCGCCGCCAGTGCTGCGACAGGTACGCCGGACGCACGACGGCTACCGGATCGAGGCGCTGGCGGGCAGCACCACCGCCGCACCCGCGATCGTGCCCGCGTTCGCCGCCGATGAAGCGTCCTCGCTCGATGGCTTGCCGATCCTGCGTGGCAAGGCGTTGTGCCTGGTCCGCCCCATGCAGGACACGGGCGGGTAACCCGCGGCACGCGCCCGTTCCCGGCTGCGCGGACGGCGCCGGACATCTTAAGATCACGGCATGCCCCCCTCGATCGCGCACCCCGTCGTCGAAGCCCGAGCCCCGCGCAGTGGCCCCTGGCAGCAGCCCCGCCAGCGGACCCTTCGCGCCGGCTTCCACCGTGCGGCCACCGTGATCGCCGGGGCATGGCTGGCCACGGCGCTGGCCTGCACTGCCTTCGCCCAGGCACCGAGATCCGCCCAACGCCTGCTGGTGATCAGCCAGACCGCCGGGCCGGCAGGCGCTTCGATCACTGCACGCATCGGCAGCCTCACCTTCGGCCCGACAGGACTCGACTCCAGCCGCGTGGCCGAGACCCTGCCGGACGGGTCGTCGATCGCACAGGTCGCCGTCCGCGACTTCGGAGACGCCCTGCCGCAAGCGCAACTGCTCGCGCAGGCCAGCCAGCATCTCGGTGCACAGGCCCCGGCACTGGCAGCGACCTTGAGTGCGGCCCTGCAATCACGAGGATTGGTGCAGGCGACGTTCTCGTTCGACCAGCAGGTGACGGTCCGGGGAGCCGCCAGTCCGCGACGGCTGGTCTGGACGCTCTCGGTGGACCGGGCCGGCCGCGCGAGCTTTGCCGATCCGCGGCTGTTCGATGCGCAACCGCACATCCTCCACGTGCAGTACATCCCGCTGCGGGTCGCGACCGGGCTGCCCGCCGGCTGGGCCTATCCCGAGGCAGGTCAGCTGCGCTGGCAGCGACTCAACCTCATGATGCAGCCGATCGGACCCGTGGCCACGCTCGATACCGGCGGCGCGTTCGATCCGCCGGACCGGGTGGACGATTCGCTCGTCGACCCTGAAGCCGGCCTGCGCTGCCTGATCGACCGGCGCGCACGCGGGGAATGCCCGCAGTCCTTCACGGACGTCATCACGCTGATCGACGAGCAGGGCTCGGCCAGCGCGCTGGTCGACTACGGCCTTCGGCTGGCGCCGGTCTACGACGCAGTGACCGCAGGCGACGGCCGCGTGGAACAGGTGGCCCGCGTCTCGCTGCAGGTCGACCAGCGCGAACTCACGTTCGGTGGCTGCTCCGCTGACATGACCTTCCGCAACGCAGGTCGCTATGGCTATACGCTGACCGCGGCCAGCGACCGCTATGCGGTCACGCCGGACGGCCGCTTCGCACGGCTCAACCGCACGGAGACGATCGCGCTCTCGCCGACCGTCGCCTACGATTGGTCGCGCCGGCTGCGGCCGGTCGCGGCATCCGCGCTCGCGCCGATGATCCTCGACCCGCACGACCCGGACCGCCCGCTGCTTGCCGCGTCGAGCGTGGGCAACCTGCTGTCCCTCGCACCGATCACGGTCTCGGGCGAGCGCGAACAGACGGTGGTCTCGTTCACGCCGGCACCCGGCGACAAGGCCCGCCTGCAGGTCGAGGTCCAGTGCGCGATCGAAGGCACATGGACCGTGCGTTCGCGGGTCGCCCCGTGGGCGCAGTGCCTGTCCGGCAGCTGCAACTCGACCTATCGCGCCTACGAAGCCGTCTTCAACCGCGGGCAGCCTGCGATCGCTCCGATGCAGTTCACCGCAGTGACCTACCGAGGGCAGGCCTGGGAGCCGCAACAGGCCGGCTACGATGGCAACGGCACCATCACGGTAAGCCACTACGACCACCCCTGCGGCGCCTTCGTGTGGACGCAATTCTCCCTGAACGGCCAGTACCTGGGCACCACGACCCCGGCCACCTGCGATTAGCCGTCGACTGCTCCGGCTGCTGTATCCTTCCGCCCGCAGCAGGGTCGTCACTGCGCGGCCGGTCCGAGGCCGCGAGCGCCTGAACAATCGAGGAGCGAGCGCACCATGAGCGTCACCCCCGGCAACCCGAAGAACGCGCCCGGCGTCCCCGACGTGCTCACCGAAGCCCTCGAGCTCGGCCCCGATACCCTGTCCCCGCGCGACTTCTACCTGCTGCTGACCGCGCTGGTGGTACCGCGTCCGGTGGGCTGGATCTCCACCATCTCCGCCGCCGGCGTGCGCAACGTCGCACCGTACTCGTACTTCAACCTGATGGGCTCGGAACCGTTCTACTGCGCGTTCGGCTCCACCGGCGAGAAGGACAGCGTGAAGAACATCCGCGAGGTGCCGCAGTTCGTCGCCAACATCGTGACCATGGACCTGCTCGAGAAGATGAGCTTCACCTCGGGCGACTGGCCGCGCGACCAGGACGAGTTCGAATGGGCGGGCCTCACGGCGGTGCCGTCGAAGACGGTGAAGCCGTACCGCGTCGGCGAGGCGAAGGCGCACCTCGAATGCGAGGTGAAGCACATCTACCAGGACGGCCGCACCCACATCGTGATCGCGAAGATCGAGCATGTGCACGTGTCGCCGTCGGTCTGGAAGAACGGCCGCGTCGACCCGAAGCTGCTCGATCCGGTCGGACGCCTGTCCGGCTCGCTGTATGCACCGCTCGGCGACATCTTCAGCGTCGCCCGTCCGGACATGTCGAAGGTCGGAGACACCCCGTCGCTCACCGGGATGCCGAAGGCCACCCGCAGGTAGGCAGCACGCAGGCGTACGGCCGGCCACGGCACAGTCCTGGCCGGTCGAGCCGATCCGCCTGCCCGCGCTGCTCGGCCAGCCGGTGGTGATCGAGAACCGGCCGGGCGCCGGCGGCAACCTCGGTGCCGAGATCGCCGCAAGGGCCGCGCCGGACGGCTACACGCGGCTGATCGCCAACAACTCGCTGACCGCCAACTTCAGCCTGTACCGCAAGCTGCCCTGCGATCCATTCCGCGACTTCGCGCCGATCTCGATGGGCGCCACCTCGCCGAACATGATCCTGACCCACCCGGCGCGGGACCGCTGGTGGTGGACCAGATGGCCGGCCATGTGACGATCTCGTTCACCGCGCCGAATTCCCGGGCTTCGACCTGATCGCGTGGTTCGCCTGCTTCGCGCCGACCGCGACGCCACGCGAGTTGATCGACCGGGTGGCGGCCGATATCGGGCGCGCTGCGGGCCCCGCAGGTGCCATCGCGCGTCGTCCGGCCGCGTCCTAGCTGTCGAACGCCCAAGTGTCGAGCGCGATGGTACCCATGATGGCACCCCGGTACAGGCGGCGGGCTGTCCAGGCTTCCCCCGCAGCGCCCAGCGCCAGGAACAGCGGCATCAGGTGCTCGGCGGTCGGATGGTTGCGCTCGGCGTCGGGCCCCCGTGCGCGCCAGTCGAGCAGCGCCTCGGTGTCCCTCGCGTCGAGGCACGTCCCGATCCAGTCGGCGAAGGCGCGCGCCCAGGGCGCCTCCGCTGCGTCGCTGCCGGACGTATCGGCCGCACGCAGGTTGTGGGTGATGCCGCCGGAGCCGATCACCAGCACGCCTTCGTCCGGCAAGGATGACAGCGCGCGGCCGATCGCATGCTGGCATCCGGGCACTGCGGCGGGCTGCAGCGACATCTGGACCACCGGGACATCGGCGCCGGGATACAGGTGCAGCAGGGGCACCCAGGCGCCGTGGTCCAACCCGCGCCCCAGGTCGATGCCGGCTTCGATTCCGGCCGCGCCGAGCAGGCCGTGGACCTGCACCGCAAGTGCCGACGATCCGTGAGCGGGATAGTCGGTCGAAGACAACGACGGATCGAATCCAGCGAAATCGTGGATGGTCGAGGGCGCGGCGGAGCCGGTGAGCATCGTCATGCTCGTGCCCCAGTGCGCGGAGACGATAAGCACCGCCTTCGGCGGGCGGGTAACCTGTGCGAAGCCGGCCAGCGCCGTGGCCAGTTCGCCGTGGCTGCCGCGGCAGCCGGCATGGTCGAGTGCCAGCGTGGGCGCGCCATGGGACACAAAAAGCGTCGGCAGTCTTTCGCTCAACTACGCAACCTCACGGACAGTAATGACGCGTACGCAAACCTTGGACCCTGAGCGACAGTCTGTTTGTCCATGTCAAAAAAATAAACGGGTTTATTGAGGATTGATAATCCCTGCAGGCAGGATAATCCGGGCATGGATCGCCTTCTCGCCATGCGCGTCTTCGCACAGGTCGTCGAATCCGGCACCTTCGCCCGTGCCTCGGAGCGCCTGGGACTGTCGACGACTGCAACCTCGCGCCTGATCTCGGACCTCGAGAACCACCTGGGCACGCGCCTCCTGCAACGGACCACCCGCAGCCTCAACCTGACCGACGCAGGACGCAGTTACCTCGCCCGATGCATAAGCATCCTGTCGGACGTGGAGGTGGCCGAGGAAATGGCGACTTCCGCAACGAAACAGATCAGCGGCGTACT
>JAIENF010000254.1 GCA_019751575.1 Burkholderiales bacterium | reverse complement strand
CGGTCCGCGCCTTCGTGCCGTGGCCGCTGCCCCCGGCTGATCCGCCGCTGGCGAAAGCCGCCTTCTTCGACCTGAACCGGACGGCCGAACTGGCACTGGCGCGCCTGGCCGGGGTGTCCGGTCTCGTGCCATCCGTCGAGTGGCTGCTCTACAGCGCGATCCGCAGGGAGGCCCTGCTGACGTCGCAGATCGAGGGAACGCAGGCCACGCTGACGGACCTGTTCGATGAGGAAGCCGGCCTGCAAGTCGCCAACACCGACGACGTCGAGGAGGTCACGAACTACGTCGGTGCATTCCGCTGGGTGCAGGGGCAGCTTCGCGACCCGCAGGGCCTGCCGGTCAGCGTTCGCCTGCTGTGCGAGGCACATCGGCTGCTGCTCGCCGGGGTGCGCGGCGCCGGAAAGCAGCCCGGCGAACTGCGCCGGTCGCAGAACTGGATCGGCGGCACGCGCCCCGGCAACGCAGCCTTCGTCCCGCCCCCGCCGCAGGACGTGCCCGACCTGCTGCAGGGCCTCGAGCGCTTCATCCACGCGCCCGACCCCACGCTGCCACCACTGGTCAGGATCGCGCTCGTCCACGCCCAGTTCGAAACCATCCATCCCTTCCTCGATGGCAACGGGCGCATCGGGCGACTGCTGATCGCTGCACTGATGGAGCACTGGGGGCTGCTGGCCGAGCCGCTGATCTACCTGAGCGGCTACCTCAAGCAGCACCAGGTCGAGTACTACCGGCGTCTGTCGGCCATCCGGGGCGAAGGCGACTGGGAGGGCTGGGTTTCCTTCTTCCTCGAAGGCGTGGCCGTGGCGTCCGCCGATGCCGAGCGCAGCATCATCGAGGTCGCCAGCCTCATCGCGACCGACCGCAGGCGGTTGCTGGCTTCCACCGGGGCGGGGCCGATCAGCTATCGGCTGTTCGAATGCCTGCCGATGATGCCGCGCTTCAGCGTCGAGCGCGTCCGCCAGCGGCTGGAAACCACGTTCCCGACCGCCGGCGCCGCCGTACGTCTGCTGGAGACGCTGGGCATCCTGGTCGAGGTCACCGGGCAGAAGAAGAACCGGATCTACAGCTATCAGGCGTACGTGGAACTGCTGTCGCGGTGAATCCAGTCGAGCGTTCAACCAGGACGCGAGCGGGGCGAGGCGCGCTTCGGACCATGGCCCGGTCTGCGACATGCGTCTCCGCACGAACCCTACTGCGGCTTGATGTTGGCGACCTCCGCGACCTGGCGCCACATCGCGATCTCCTTGCGTACCCGGGCTTCGAACTCCTCCGGCGTATTGCCGACAGGCTCGCCACCGATCTCCAGCATGCGCTGCCGGACATCCGGCTGCTGCAGGACGGCCGCCACGTCGTTGCGGATACGCTGCACCAGTTCGCGCGCGGCCCCTTTCGGCGCCATCAGGCCGAACCAGGAGACGGACTCGAAGCCTGGCAGACCGTCGGCGATCACGGGTGCCTCGGGAAAGAGCACCGATGGCGTGAGCGATCCGACGCCTATGATCCTCGCCCGCCCCGACTTGACAGCCGACTGCACCGAACTGATCGCAGCGATCGCCAGCGGGATGTGGCCGCCCAGCAGGTCGGTCATCAGCGGCCCCGCACCCTTGTAGGGAATGGGTTCCACGCTCACCTTGGCCAGCATGTTGAAGTTGTAGGTCGCCAGCGGCGAGCCGGTGTTGCCCATGTTCATCTGCTTGGGGCGGGCTTTGGCCAGGGCGATCAGTTCGCGGGCGTTGCGCACGGGCAGCGACGGATGCGCGACGATCGCATGCGGCGAGATCGTCACGAGGGTGATCGGCACCAGATCGGTGTGCGGATCGTACGGAAGCTTCGCGTAGGTGATCGGCGCGTTGGTGAAGAGATTCGACGTGAGCAGCAAGGTATGGCCATCGGGGGCGCTCTTCGCGACCAGATCGGTACCGATGACCGTGCCCGCGCCTGGGCGGGGATCGAGCACGATCTGCTGCTTCCACCGCTCGGTGAGCGCCGGCATGATGATCCGCGCGTTCGCATCGCTGCTTCCCCCGACCGCGAAGGGGATGACCAGTCGAATCGGTTTGGCGGGGAAGGCCTGGGCGAATGCCGGGCCCGTCGCCAGCAGCAGTCCGCAGACGCATCCGATGGCTGATGAATGCAAGTGTGATCGGCTGCCCGGATCGACCGACGCCGCCACCGCTCCTCGTCCCGTAACGTGCTCGATCATGCGAGTCGTCCTCTTTTGCTGGTCTGGTCTGGCGCCAGGTTGTTTTCACGTTACCACGCTGAATCCAGGCGCGTCGATATGGGTTTCCGCAGCGACATGCCCCAGGTGAAGCCCATCAGCTACCTCAAGGCCAACGCGGCAGAGGTGCTTGCCCGCCTCGCCGAGGGGCGCAAGCCGCTGGTCATCGCGCAGAACGGTGAAGCGCCGGCGGTGTTGCAGGACGTGCTGGCGCGGCGGCTGTTGGGGGCCTGACGCCCTTACGTCCGCGGCCTCCCCATCCCCTTCGTCCCCTGCGACCCGTCCCTGCGCAGGAACCTCGGCACCTCCGCCTCGCGCGCGATGTCGAACAACCCCTCGTCCTTCGCCGCCACCCGAGACCGCATCTTCATCGCCGTGTAGAGCGATTCCTTGCCGAACCGCGCCTGGTCTCGCTGGCGGGCGATCTGCTCGAGCGAGGCCAGCACTTCCTGCACCCAGGGCTGGTCGCCGAAGCGGCGGCCGGCCGACTCGATCAGCGCCTGCACCCGGTCCCAGTCGCCGGCGTCGGCGGCGGTGCGCGCCTGCTCCAGCAGGCGGCTCGCCTCGACCTCGGCATGGCGCGAATGCACCAGGCTGTCGGCGGTCAGTGCGTCCCACACCTGCGGTGACACCGTGTCCATCGCGAGCAAGGCCTCGGGGAAGGCGATCGGTGCGCGCTCCAGGCTCGTGCCGGTGACGCCGGCCTGCAGCAGCGGCATGCCGGGCTTCGGCACGAACCCGGCCGGGATCGACAGTTCGACCAGCACCCAGGCTTCGGCGCCCCAGGGGATGTCCGGCAGGCTGATCGCCGGCACGCCGGCACGAGCGTCCACCGGATAGTCGTTGAGCACCTTCATGCCCACGCCGGGGCAGGTCGCGATCGACAGCCGCACGTGGCGCGCATACAGGTTGGAGATCAGGTCGAACTCTTCGGCGAACGGCTCGAACAGGTCGGCGGCGGTGTCGCCGTAGTAGTGGTTGCCGCCGCCGGCACGCGCCATCGCGATCATCAGCGTCTCGTTGAAGTCGCGCCCCAGCCCGTAGGTGGAGGTGGTGATGCCGCGCGCGGCCGCGTGCGTGCAGCGCTCGGCGATCTGCGGCGCTTCGGTGAGTTCGCCGGCGTTCGCATTGCCGTCGGTGAGCAGGATGATGCGCGCGATGGACGCCGATGCCGCATCGCGCAGCAGCGAATCGGCACCGGTGGCCCAGCCTCCGTAGAGGTCGGTGTTGCCGCCGCACTGGATGCCGGCGAGTGCGCGGTGCAGCGCGCGCCGGTCACCGACCGGTTGCGCCGGCGCGAGCAGCGTCGCCTTGTGGTCGAACGTCACCAGCGAGGCGACGTCGGTCGGCAGCAGCCGGTCGACGATGTGGCTCGAACAGCGCACCGCTTCCTGCAGCGGGTTGCCGCTCATCGAGCCCGACCGGTCGATCACCAGCGACAGGTGGTACGGACGGCGCACCGGCACGACGGACGGGTCGGCATCGGGTGCCTGCACCCGCACCAGCACCGGGACGGTGTGGGCGAGACCGGCGATCAGCGCGGGCTTCAGCGGCTTGAGGATCACCTGCGGGCCGGCAGCGGGGGCGGCGGTTGCAGGGGTGGACTTGGGTGGACGTTTGGCAGACATCGGACCTCCTCGTGCATGGCAGAAGAGGATGGGGCCCGGCAGGCTCATGGGATGAGGCAGCGGTGCGAAAAGTCGCTTTCCCACGCTGCGCGAAAGCCGGTATCGTGGCAAGCCGTCGAACGTCCGACGCATTGAACCCTCGGGATGCCCTGGATGGATCGCACTGAACGATTCCGAACCATCACCCGCCTGGTCGGCCGGCCGCAGGGCGCGTCACTGCAGCATCTGCAGGACGTGCTTGAAGTCTCGCGCGCCACCATCAACCGCGATCTCGAATACCTGCGCGACCGCTTCAACGCACCGATCGCGTGGGACCGCGACGACGGCGTCTACCGCCTGCAGCCGCGCGACGCGAACGGCAAGCGCTTCGAGCTGCCCGGTCTGTGGCTCGACGAGCGCGAGATGCTGGCGCTGCTCACGATGCAGCGGCTGGTCGGGGAGTTGCAACCCGGCTTCCTCGCGCGTGAGGTCAAGCCGCTGGCCGACCGGCTGCAGGCGCTGATCGGCGGGTCAGGACACGCAGCGGGGCAGATCGCACGGCGGGTGAAGGTGCTGCCGATGGGCGCGCGGCGCTCGACGCTGGAACACTTCGAGGGCGTCGCCGGGGCGCTGCTGCAGCGAAAGCGCCTGAAGATCCGCTACCTCAGCCGCGGGCGGGGCGAAGACACCGAGCGAGAGGTATCGCCGCAGCGGCTCGTCCACTACCGCGACAACTGGTACCTCGATGCCTGGTGCCACCTGCGCGGCGACCTGCGCAGCTTCGCGGTCGACGCGATCCATGAAGCGACCACGTTGTCGACCAAGGCCGATGACGTGCCCGAGGCGACGCTCGATGAAGTGCTGGGCTCGGGGTACGGCATCTTCTCCGGGAAGGCGACGAAGGTGGCGAAGCTGCGCTTCAGCGCCGAGCGCGCGCGCTGGGTGGCGTGCGAGGTGTGGCATCCGCAGCAGAAGGGGGCCTACCTGGCGGATGGGCGCTACGAGCTCGAGCTGCCGTATGCGAGCGAGCTGGAGCTGGTGATGGACGTGATGAAGTACGGAGAGGGGTGCGAGGTGGTGGGGCCTGCAGAGTTGAGGGCCTTGGTGCAGACGCGGCTGGGGGAGGCGTGCAGGGTCTATCGGACATGAAACGGCTCGAGATGTCGTACGGCACTTCGGTCCTCCCTGATAATCTGTCAGCCCGCCGGGCCAGCGCTGACTGAAGGGCTGCCGGCCCGTCTGTCGTCTGAAAGCGATCCCCATGGCACCCGTGCAACAACAGGCAATCCCGCGCAGGCGCAAATGGCTGATCTCGCTCGCCATCGCCGGCGGCGTCATCGCGCTGGTCTGGAGCCAGCTGCCGCGCGCCCCGTATTCGACCGACCTGGCTCGCATCGGGCAGGGACAACCGGCGCTGGTGCTGGCGTACGACACCCAGTCCATGGGTGGCATGGCGGTCATGGCGATGATGGATGACTTGCGTGGCGAGTACGCCGAGCGCATCGCCTTTCTGGTGGCACCTCTGGGCGCCCCGAACGGCCGCGCCTTCGGCGAACGCTTCGGCGTGGTCAACGGCTCGGTGGTGCTGTTTTCAGCCAGGGGCGCAGCCGTGGCCACGTTGCATCTGCCTGCGAGCACCGCCGAGCTGCGGAAGGCGCTGGAGGGCCTGCTGGCGCGTGGACATCGTGCAGATTCGTGAGGGCCAGGTGAGAATCTGGCACGTCTCCTGCTTGAGAATTCCGGGCTGAATCGCGCCTTTTCGGCGCTGGTCTTTCTTACTGCAACTCTCCCGGAGACTCCATGAAGCGTCGTGATCTGCTGGCCGCCGGCGCGGCATCCCTTATCGCCCCGTGGGCCAATGCACAGTCGCAGGCATGGCCCACGCGCGGCCCGATCCGGCTGATCGCCCAGTTTCCCCCCCGGTGGCCTGGTCGACACCGTGGCGCGGCTGATCGCGCCGCACCTGCAGCAGGCCCTGTCGCAGACCGTGCTGGTCGAGAACCGGCCGGGGGCAGGCGGGCTGGTCGGCACCGATTTCGCCGCGCGCCAGCCGGCGGATGGCTACTCGCTGCTGGTGAGCCACGCGTCGGTGCATGTCTACGCCGCGGCCACGCGCAACAAGATGCCGTTCGACCCGATCGCCGATTTCACGCACATGGCGATGCTGGTCGAGGCGCCGATGGTGCTGCTGGTCCGTCCGCAGTCGCCGTTCAAGACGCTTGCCGAGTACGTCGCCGCGGCCCGGGTGAAGCCGGTGCGCTACGGCTCTTCGGGCATCGGGTCGGCGAACCACCTGTTCGGTGACCTGCTGACGATCGACGGCCCTGCGCCGTTGCACGACCCTGTGC
>JAIENF010000580.1 GCA_019751575.1 Burkholderiales bacterium | reverse complement strand
GACGCCGCGATCGACGTATGGCTTCAGCGCATCGAGGGCGCGCCGTGCTTCGGCCTTCGCCTCGTCCACCAGCCCGGCCGAGAGGAAGGTGCGTCCGCAGCACAGCGGCCGGTCATTGTCGGCGGCCTTCGCGGTGTGCACCGTGTAGCCTGCGGCCTGCAGGACCGCCACCGCCGCGCGGGCGTTCTCCGGTTCGAAGTAGCGGTTGAAGGTATCGACCAGCAGCACGACCTCGCGGCCGGCTTCCGGTGGACGGGCGATGCCGGGGACAGGGGGGGCCACCTCGCCATCGCGGAACGGCCGTCGGTGCCAGGTCGGCAGCGCGCGCTTCGCGCTCAGGCCGGTGAACTTCTCCGACAGCGCAGCCATGCCGGGCAATGCATTGCGCAGGTTCATCATCCCGGCGAAGCGCGAGGCGAGCGGTGCATAGCGCGGCAGGAATGCGACCAGCCTGTCGCGCAGGGTCAGGCCGTGCTTCTTCTTGTAATGGCCGAGGAACTCTACCTTCATCTTCGCCATGTCGACGCCGGTCGGGCACTCGCGTTTGCAGCCCTTGCACGATACGCACAGCTCCATCGTGCGATACATCTCTTCCGACGTGAACGCATCCGGGCCGAGCTGGCCCGAGAGTGCGAGACGCAGCGTGTTCGCACGGCCGCGGGTCAGGTGCTGCTCGTCGCCGGTGGCGCGGTACGACGGGCACATCGTGCCGGCGTCGAACTTCCGGCAATGCCCGTTGTTGTTGCAGCCCTCGATCGCCTTCGAGAAGCCGGCGCTGCGCGCACCGGGCGCCTGCGGATCCTCGGTGGCATCGCTCCAGTCGAGCGCGGTCTCGATCGGCTCGGACGCATAGCCGGGCTTGAAGCGGTAGAGGGTGCGGTCGTCCTGCTTCGGCGGGCGCACGATCTTGCCCGGGTTCAACAGGCCGCGCGGGTCGAACAGGTCCTTCACTTCCTCGAACGCCCGGGTGAGCTTCGAGCCGTAGAACGGCTCGATCCATTCGGAGCGCACGAGTCCGTCGCCATGCTCGCCCGAGTAGGCACCCTTGTACTCGCGCACCAGGGCCATCGCCTCTTCGGCGATCGCGCGCATCTGGGTCGCACCCTCGCGCCGCATGTCGAGGATCGGCCGCACGTGCAGGCAGCCGACCGAGGCATGCGCGTACCAGGTACCGGTGGTGCCGTTGCGGTGGAACACTTCGGTCAGGCGCGAGGTGTAGTCGGCCAGGTGCTGCAGCGGCACCGCGCAGTCCTCGATGAACGAAACGGGCTTCCCGTCGCCCTTCATCGACATCATGATGTTAAGGCCGGCCTTGCGCACGTCCCACAGTTCCTTCTGCAGCTTCGGGTCGGTGATCTCGACCACGCCGCCGGGCAGCCCGAGCTGGTCGGCCATCAGTTCGGACAGCTGCTTCAGCCGCCTCAGGTTCTCGGCCTGGTTCTCGGGCGAACCGTCGCCGGCGAATTCGACCAGCAGGATCGCATCGGGATCGCCCTTCACGCAGCGGTCGACGATCGGCAGGAAGGCCGGGTTGGAACGGGCGAGCCCGATCATCGTGCGGTCGACCGCCTCGACCGCGACCGGGCCGAGCTTCACGATGTACTGCGCGGCGTCCATCGCCTGGCGGAAGGTCGGGAAATGGCAGACGCCCAGCGCCTTGTGCACCGGCAGCGGCGACAGCTTGAGCTTGATCCGGCGCGAGTAGGCGAGCGTACCCTCGGACCCGACCAGCAGGTGCGCCATGTTGAAGCCGGGCTGCACCAGCCGGTTCAGGTTGTAGCCGGCGACGTTCCGGATCACGTCCGGATAGCGGAACTCGATCTCTTCCAGTTCGCGCTTCACGATCGACTGCACCCGGTCGACGAGGTCGCGGTACACCGGATGGGACGGCGCGGATTCGTCGAACATGAACGCGTCGCCAGCCGCGGTGATCGCCTCGACCGCGAGCACGTTGTCGACCATGTTTCCGTAGTGGATCGAGCGCGAGCCGCAGCTGTTGTTGCCGGTCATGCCGCCGATCGTCGCCTGCGCGCTGGTGGATACATCCACCGGATACCAGAGCCCGTGCGGCTTCAGCCAGGCGTTCAGGTGGTCGAGCACGATGCCGGGCTGCACCCAGACCGTGCGCGCGTCCTTGTCGAACTCGAGCACCTGGTTGACATGGCGCGACAGGTCGATCACCAGCGCGGCGCCGACGGTCTGCCCGCACTGCGAGGTACCACCACCGCGCGGCATCACCGGGATGCCCTGGTCGAGCGCGATGCGGAATGCGGTCTCGGCGTCCCGTTCGTTCTTCGGGATCACCACGCCGACCGGGTCGACCTGGTAGATGGACGCATCGGTCGAGTAGCGTCCGCGCGAGAAGCGGTCGAACAGCACGTCGCCTTCGATCTCGCGCCGGAGCAGGTCGGCGAGCGCGCCGTCACCTCGGCGGGGATGGAAGTGGACGGTGAATTCCTGGGGCTTTGCG
Organism: Burkholderiales bacterium; assembly: GCA_019751575.1. GTDB lineage: Bacteria > Pseudomonadota > Gammaproteobacteria > Burkholderiales > CAIKXV01 > CAIKXV01. The sequence continues at coordinate 3,678 of JAIENF010000580.1, read as the reverse complement.
GGGGCGTTCATGTTCGCGTGTCGTTATCGTGTTCAGGCAGGTTGCGCAGGCGGTTCGTCCGCCGGGGCTTCGCTGGCGATCATCGCGTCGAGCAGGGTCTGCGCTTCCTGGGCGCCGGACACCGCATAACGGTGGTTGAAGATGAAGAACGGCACGCCCTCGACGCCGATGCGCCGCGCCTCGAGGTCGGCCGCGTCGATCGCACGCAGGGCGTCCGGGTCGGCGAGATGCTCGCGTGCCCGCTTCGGATCGAGGCCGGCGCGTTGGGCGACTTCGACCAGCGTATCGATATCGGTGAGGTCTCGGCCGTCGATGAAGTAGGCGCGCATCATCGCTTCCTTCACCGCAGGCTGCACGCCATGCTCCGCGGCCAGCGTGATCAACGCATGCGCCGGCTTCGTGTTCGGCTGGCGCACGATGCGATCGAACTCGAAGTCGATGCCCACGCCCTGGCCGACGCCGGATACACGGGCGTAGACCTCCGCGCTGGAGCGGCCGCCCCATTTGCGCGCGACATAGTCGGCACGCAGCATCCCCTCGGGGGGAAGGTCGGGGTTGAGCTGGAACGGGTGGAAGCTCACCTTGGGCGCCGGCGCGTCGGGCTTCGCCTTCGCGTACAGATCGAGGGCCGCTTCCAGCCGGCGCTTGCCGATATAGCACCACGGACAGACGACGTCCGATACCACTTCGATCGTCAGTGCTTCCATCGCATCGGTCTCCGTATCCATTCAGCGAGCCTCCGGTTTGGCCTGCTGGGCGTCCAGCGCATCGAGCACCATCACCAGCTTGTGCGCGAGGTGGTCGCGCAGGATCGACCCCAGGCGCGCGCCGTCGCGCGCACCAAGGGCCTCGAGCATCGCTTCGTGTTCGCGCACCGCCTGCTGCCAGCGCTCGCCGGACAGGTTGGCCATGTAGCGCACCCGCTGCACCTTCGCGTTGAGCGCGCGCCAGGACTGCACCAGGGTCGCGTTGCCGGTGAATTCGACCAGCCGTGCATGGATGTCCTGGTTGCAGCGGAAGTACGCGGCGAGGTCGCCGCGCACCTGGTGCAGCACCATCTGGTAATGCAGCGCGCGGACCTCGGCCACCTGCGCATCGGTCGCCTGCGCGCAGACCAGTTCACCGGCGAGCGCCTCCAGCGCACCGAGCACCAGGAACACTTCCCGAACCCGGGGCGCGTCGATCAACGCGACGAACGCGCCGCGATTGGGCTGCAGTTCCACCAGCCCTTCCGACGCGAGGAACTTGATCGCCTCGCGCAGGGGCGTGCGCGAAATGCCCAGTCGCTCGGCCAGCACCCGCTCGTTCAGCTTCATGCCGGGCGCAAGTTCGCCCTGGATGATCATGTCGCGCAGCCGATCGATGCCGGCCACATGCAGCAGGCGACGCTCGACGGGCAGAGGGGCGGTATCCATGCCCCAGAACCTAGCCCGATTGCATGCAAAATGCAATCAACGGATAAATGGGGTCGGATAAATGGGGTCAGACCCCATTTATCCAGCTCGCCTGCGAGGATCACGCGCTGACAGCAGCCGAAGGCGAGGCCTGGCAGGCTGCGCGCAATCGGGGTCTGACCCCAATTGGAACCCTATTGGTTGACTTTGCATACAATCATGCCTAATGTCTGGATCCCCTCTCGCAGTACGTTCCAGGAGACCCTGATGCCCACCCCCGCCGGCCGCCATTTCCTGCAGATCCCGGGTCCTTCGAACGTGCCGGACCGGGTCCTGCGTGCGATCGACCGGCCGACGATCGACCATCGGGGGCCGGAGTTCCAGCAGCTGGGGCTGGAGGTGCTGGCCGGGCTCAAGACCATCTTCCGTACCGAGCATCCGGTGATCATGTTCCCGGCCTCGGGCACGGGCGCATGGGAGGCGGCGCTGGTGAACACGCTGTCGGCCGGGGACAAGGTGCTGATGTACGAAACCGGCCAGTTCGCGTCGCTCTGGAAGGGCATGGCCGAACGGCTCGGGCTGGTCCCCGAGTTCCTGGCGGTGGGCGACGATTCCTGGCGGCGCGGTGCCGACCCCGCGGCGATCGAGGCGCGCCTCGCGTCGGACCGGAAGCACGAGATCAAGGCGGTCTGCGTCGTGCACAACGAAACCTCCACGGGCGTCACCACGCGCATCGACACGGTGCGCAAGGCGATCGACCGCGCCGGCCACCCGGCACTGCTGATGGTGGACACCATCTCGGGCCTGGGGTCGATCGACTACCGCCACGACGAATGGGGGGCCGATGTCACCGTCGCCGGTTCGCAGAAGGGCATGATGATGACGCCCGGACTGTCGTTCAACGCGGTGTCGCCGAAGGCGCTGGAAGCGGCCAAGTCCTCGAAGCTGCCGAAGTCGTTCTGGAGCTGGCAGGAGATGCTCGGGCCGAACCGCAACGGCTTCTTCCCCTACACGCCGTCGACCAACCTGATGTACGGGCTGCGCGAAGCGATCGCGATGCTGCATGAAGAGGGGCTGGAGAACGTGTTCGCCCGTCACCAGCGGCATGCCGAAGCCACCCGCCGCGCCGTGCGCGCCTGGGGCCTCGAGATCCAGTGCCTGAACCAGGACGAGTATTCGCCCGTGCTCACTGCGGTGCGCATGCCCGATGGGCACGACGAGGCGGCGTTCCGCAAGGTCGTGCTGGAACACTTCGACATGTCCCTCGGCAGCGGCCTCGGCAAGGTTGCCGGCAAGGTGTTCCGCATCGGGCACCTCGGCGACTTCAACGACCTCACGCTGGTCGGTACGCTGGCCGGCGTCGGCATGGGGCTCGAACTCGCCGGCGTCCCGCACGAAAAGGGCGGCGTCACCGCGGCCATGGACTACCTCGCCGAAGCCCACAAGGCGGCGCCTGCCGGCACCTTCGTCACCCGCACCTGAGCCTGCGCTCGAAAGCCCTCCGATGGCCACCAACCCGCCGGGCGACACGCCCGCACGTCCGCTGAACGTTCTGTTCATCACCTCAGACCAGCAGCGCGGCGACTGCTTCGGCTTCGAGGGCCGCCAGGTGAAGACCCCGCACCTCGACCTGCTCGCGCGCCAGGGCACCCGCTTCTCGGCCTGCATCACGCCGAGCAATGTCTGCCAGCCCTCGCGGGCGTCGATCCTCACCGGCCTGCTGCCCATGAACCACCGGGTCTGGGACAACGGCGTCGACCTGCATCCTGCGACAGGCACCGCCGGCTTCGGCGGCCGCTTCGCGCAGGCCGGCTACGCCACCGGCTTCATCGGCAAGGCGCACTTCTCGACCAAGCACACCTTCGAGCCGACCGGCACGCCCGAATGCGAATTCAGCATGAAGGACTACCCGCCCGGCTGGGCCGGCCCATACATGGGCTTCGAGCATGTCGAGCTGGTGGTCGAGGGCCACAACCGCACCCTGCCGCAGAAGCCGCCCGGCGGGATGGCCTACGAGCGCTGGTACCACGGGGACGGCCTCGGCGACTGGAAGAACGCGCTGTACGAGACCCACCTCGCGCCGGACGTCGGCGCCGCGCAGACCTGGCATTCCGCGCTGCCGCCCGCCTTCCACAACTCGACCTGGGTCGGCGACCGCACGATCGAGTTCATGCGCGAGAACAAGTCGAAGCCGTTCGTCTGCTGGGCCTCGTTCCCCGACCCGCACCATCCGTTCGACGCGCCCGAGCCATGGAGCCGGATGCACCACCCCGACGAGGTCGAC